>JASFBI010000109.1 GCA_030149595.1 Desulfobacterales bacterium | reverse complement strand
AAATACGATAAAAACAGATTTAATAAAATACTTAATGATCTTAAGACATCTCATCTAAATACTATTTCAGAACCAGTAAAGGCAGAAGATAAAGATTTTAAACAGTATCTTGTTTTTACCTTGAACAATGATTTTTTTGCCATAGAAGCAAGTAGGTTAATAGAAGTTTTATTTAAAAAAAAATAGTAAAAGTTCCTTTTGAAGAGTCAGTATCTGGTATAATAAATCATCAAAATACAATAATAACTGTCTTAAATCTTTACAATATCTTTAATTTTAAACAAAACACTAATAAAAATTATTATATTATAATTTTTAAACATCAGAAAACTCCCTGTGCTATTTTGTGTGATAAAATTAAAAATATAACAAAAATAGAAGAGAACAAGATATTTTCCAAAAATTCAGATAAAACAATATTTAAACAAGACCTGATTACAGGAAAAGCTTATATTAACAAGACAGTTATAACAATAATCAACACCGAATCTCTATACTCTACTAACCTGTAATTAAACAAATCACCTCATTTTTTTATTTAATAACAAAGAAACTGTAATGGATAATATTTACAAATATTTTTTTATTGAAGCTGATGAAATCCTTGAAAATATTTCAATAAACCTTGTAAAGCTCAGCAAATCCAAAGATAAGAACCAGATTTTAAACAACATCTTTAGATATGCCCACACATTAAAAGGAGCTTCTCAGGTGGTAGGCATTGAGCAGATAAGCAAAATCTCCCACTCCATAGAAAATATCTTTTCAAACGCAAACGAGATAGATATAGATATAGATCAAAATCAGATGAGTTTAATATTTGAAGCTCTGGATCTAATAAAAAAAATTATAATATCAGTAAAAAACAGTAAAGAATATGACAATATCAATATTGAAGATATTGTAAAAAAATTAAATCAAAATATCGACAATAAAAGTACTAAAAAACAAGTTATATCTAATTTTGACAATCAGATAGACAGTATTAATGAAAAAAATATCCCTCAAGAACAAAGCAGTAATAAAATCAACGATTCTATCAGAGTTAATTTATCAAATATAGACAAACTTCTTAACCTTTCCAATGAATTATTAATAAACTCTGATAAATTTAAATTGATTAAATCAGAGTTTATTAAACTTACAAAATATATTAGCCGGTTTGTAAGTCAAAAAAAAATAGAGGAAAAAGACAGAGAAGTTCTATCAAATATTTTGTTGAATATAACCAGCTTTGATACTGCCACCCAGGAACTGAAAATATTATCTGAAAATATTTACCAAACAATCTATAAAACCAGAGCAGCTAAAATCTCTTCTCTCTCCCATTATTTTGTAAGAATTATAGACAGACTTGCCCAAAAACTGAACAAAAAAACAGATTTAATCATAAAAGGAGATGAGATTGAGATTGATAAAAACCTTATAGATGCAATCAAAGAACCTGTTAATCAGCTTTTGAGAAATGCAATAATCCATGGAGTTGAAAAAGATAGCAAAAGAAAAAACACAAAAAAACCTGAAAAAGCCAAAATTACAATAAAATACATACTTAATGACGATTTTATTATAATTGATTTTAAAGATGATGGTCATGGAATAGATATAGACAAGGTAAAACAGACTGCAGTAGAAAAAGGATTAATTAACCAGGATAGTATCCATAAAACAAGTTATCACGATGCTTTAAAACTTATTTTACATCCAGGCTTTTCAACTAAAAATAAAGAAGTTACACAGTATTCCGGAAGAGGTATGGGGTTAGATATAGTCAATGAAGAGATAAAAAAATTACATGGAGAAATAGATATTTCTACAGAAAAAGGGGCTTTTACATGTTTTAAAATTAAAATCCCTTTGGCTTTAAATATAATAAACAGTTTTTGTATAATGTCTGCTGGTCAAAAATATTTAATTCCCATAAACCATATAAAAAAGACAGGCTATTTAGAAAAAAATGATATAAAATTTGCGAAAAACAGAGAAAATATTATATCAGAAAATATCCCTGTCCCTCTTATCCGTTTAAATAAATTGCTGAACCCCACAGAAAAAACACATTCCATGCAGGTCATACCCTATTTATTAATACAATTTGAAAACAATTATGCTGCCCTTTGCATAGACAGCTTTATAGGAATCAAAAAAGTATTAAACAAAGATATTGGGACAAGACTTAAAAAAATAAAACTGTTTTCAGGAGGCGCTATATTAGATGATGGAACCCCTTCTCTTATTTTAAACATCAAAGAACTGTTTAATATTATAAATAAAAACCAATATATCAATATACCTGAAAATATTTCAACCAAAGAAAAAAAGAAAAAAAAGATATTGGCAGTAGATGATTCTCTTACCAGCAGAATTTTAATAAAAAATATATTAGATATCCACGGCTACAATGTTATCACAGCAAAATCAGGTAAAGAAGCCATGGATATGATAGATAAAGATATCTTTAATCTTTTTATATTAGATGTTGAAATGCCTGAAATAACAGGATTCCAGGTGGCAGATGCAATAAGAAAAGATAAAAGACATAAAAAAGCTCCTATTATAATTCTTTCATCTCTATCAAACAATGAACATAAAAAAAAAGGGGTAAAAGCAGGAATCCAGGCATATATTACAAAGGGAAATTTCAATCAGAATCATTTTCTTGATACAGTAAAAAGGCTTGCTTAACAGCAAAAATTATTATGAATACAAAACCATTTAAAGCAACACTGCTTATTATAGATGACAGCTTAACTGTCAGAATGCAAATAAAAGAGATGCTTGAAAATAATGGTTATCATATATTTTTAGCAAGGGATGGATATGAAGGATTAAAAATTCTTGAAAGCAGAAAACCAGATGCTGTTTTACTCGATATTCTCATGCCGGAAATAAGCGGTCTTGAAGTTTGCAAAATAATAAAGTCTACCGATCATTTAAAACATATTCCTGTAATTATCTTAACACATGTATCTGATACAGAAAACAAAGTAGCAGGCTTAAAGTCAGGAGCAGATGATTATATTACAAAACCCTTTGAGATAGAAGAATTAAATGCACGCATAGCAATTATACTAAAAAACAGATCTCTCCAGAAAGAACTTATTATAGCAAGAGATAAAGCTAGAAAAACAGCATCGGAAAAATCTAATTTTCTATCAAACATGTCCCATGAAATAAGAACTCCCATGAACGGTGTAATTGGTTTTACAAACCTTTTATTAGAAACAGGGTTAAATCCCGAACAAAAGGAGTATGTAGAGACTATAAAACGGAGTGGAGAGTCCCTGCTTGTAATAATAAATGATATTCTTGATCTGTCTAAACTAGATTCCCAAAAGATACTTTTTGAAAACAAGCCCTTTAGCTTAAAAAATATGACAGAAGATATTTGCAATATAATGCGTTTGAAAATGAAAGATAATCGAAATATCATATTAAAAACAGACATACATCCAAATATTCCTGCTTTTTTAATTGGAGATCCCCATAGAGTAAAACAGATTCTTTTCAATTTAATAGGCAATTCTGTTAAATTTACCAAAAAAGGTGACATATTAATATCAATAAAAGTTATAAAAAAGCAGAATAAAAAATTACTTACCCACTTTTTTATAAAGGATACCGGCATAGGAATAAAAAAAGATAAACTTGAATCAATTTTTGATGTTTTTTCCCAGGCAGACAGCTCAATCACAAGAGAATTTGGAGGAACAGGATTAGGCCTTAGCATAATCAGGAAACTTACTGAACATATGGGAGGAAAATGCTGGGTTGAAAGTATTTATGGCAAAGGAAGTACATTTCATATTACATGTTGGTTCAAAGTACCTGATAAACAGATTATATCTGAAAAAAACAAACCTTTTGTATTATATAAACCTGTATTATCCAAAAAACTAAACATTCTTTTGGCTGAAGATAATAAAACCAATCAATTATTATGTAAAAAAATACTGGGCAAAATGGGCTGCTCCGTAAAAATTGCTGAAAATGGAATTGAGGCTTTAAATATGTATATTGAATCAATAGTTCCTTACACTCTGAAAAGCAGTAAAACAACTTTAAAATCATCGTTTGACTTGATATTTATGGATATGATGATGCCTAAAATGGGGGGAGTTGAAGCAACCTGTAAAATAAGAAATTACGAAAAAAATTCAGATATAACGCCTGTTCCTGTTATCGCAATGACTGCAAATGTCCTTGAACAGGCCAAAGAACTCTGTTTTGAAAAAGGCATGAATGATTTTATCACAAAACCTATTAATAAAGAACTTTTAGTACAGATAATGAATAAATGGAGTTATTAATAAAAACATAAACAAAAGGATTATATGAAAATAATAAAATCCAACACAATTTCTAAAAAAATAACACTTATAATTTGCCTGGGCATTTTATCCAATATTATACTCTATATGATTTTTTCATATACACTGTTATTTACTCATCAAGCAGGTTTTCTTGTAAGAGGAGAGAGGGAGTATACCATTACTGTTCATTCAGCTGTTACTTCTTTTAATAATTATGCAAATGAAAAAAAGTTGACAGATTATGAAAAGTTTACTCATTTAATAAAACAGGTACTGTCAATGTCAGACAATTTTGCCTATCTACCGAAAAAAATTGCTGCCACATCTTTAAAACAAGCTGCCACAGAACTTAATTCAGCATTTATTAATTCACTGGATTATAATACATCTGAAAAGGTGGTAAATATAGTTTTAAAATTCAAAAAACAAAGCTCTTTAGTTTCTCTTCTTATTGAAGCAGGTAAAGCTACCAAGCTTGGACAGAAGTATCTTGCTCTATCTGAAAAATTTTATACCTCAGATAGTGAAAAAAAACAGAAAAAAATTAAAAAAGAGATGGATAAAATAGCTGAAAAAATACTTGCTATAACAACTGGTTTTTCACAAACAGTTCACGAGTTTTCAATATGGATGAAAAAAACAACAGATATAATCATGTTTGTTATTATCTGCCTTACAATAATTATTAATATTTCAATCGGCAGATTTTACCTAAAAAGGATCTCTCTCTCAATAAATTCAGCTACAGATGATATTACTTATTCAGCAAAGGAACTTCATGAAAATTCACAAAAACAACTTTTAGCTGTATCAACCCAGGCATCAGCTGTAACAGAAATAAATGCAATTATGCAGGAACTTGTAGCAACTTCAAGCCAGCTTGAAGAGTTATCAGGTAACACAACCACATTGTCCAATGATACTAAAAATGCTGTAATACAGGGTAAAATTTCACTATCAAAAGCAAAAGAGGGAATAGAAAACATACAGATAAAAGTAAAAAAAATTGCAGCTGATATGCTTGCTCTCGGTGAAAAATCCCAGGAGATAGGCGTTGTGCTTGATGTTATAAACGAATTATCCCAGCAGGTTACAGTACTTTCTTACAATGCAACCATAGAAGCTTTTGGAGCAGGAGAAAAAGGGAAAAGATTTATGGCTGTGGCTGATAGAATAATCAAACTTGCTGAGAAAAGTGTAGATTCTGCAAAAGAGGTAAAATTTATAATAAGTGCCATACAAAATGATTCAAACAAAACTATAATGTCCACAGAAGATGGAATAAAAGCTGTTGAAACAGGAATAGCAAATGCAGATGAAGTTGAAGTCTCCCTTGAAAATATAGATAAATATACAGCAAAGGTTCTTGGATTTATGGGTAATATCAATAATTCGATACAACAACAGCATACAGGTGTTGAACAGGCAGCATCAGAAGTTGATGCTGTATATAAGTTATTACAGGAAACAGAAAATAATTCCAGGCAGGTTGTAAAAACAGCAGATAAACTTATTGGTATGTCAAACACAATAAAAAATATTTGACGAAAAAGCATAATTTTCTCAGGCACACACTCACTATACAAATGTCACTCTGTTTGCTTCAGATAATGTTGTTACACCATCTAAAACTTCATTTATTGCGGCCTGTCTTAAAAAAGTAGTTCCTTTTTCCATAAAACTTCTTTTAAGCTCTTTCACAGGAACTTTTTGAAGTATTAATGATTTTATGTGGTCATCCATTTCAATAATTTCAACAATTGCCTTTCTACCAAGGTATCCGGTACCATTACATTTTTCACAACCAGAAACTCTATAAAACCTGTTCTTCCAAAATTTTTCCTCTATTTTAAATTCAAAGAGTTTCTCATCTGAAATTCTTTGTTCCTCTTTGCATGAACAAAGAACCCTTAAAAGCCTCTGAGCAACAATACAATTTAAAGCAGAAAGAAGGTTTTCAGAACTTATTCCCATATGAGCAAAACGGTTAATAACATCAAAAGCTGAGTTTGCGTGTACTGTTGTAAAAACCAGGTGACCGGTTAAAGCAGATTGAAGAGCAATCTGTGCTGTTTCTGAATCTCTTATCTCACCAATTAAGATCTTATCAGGATCATGCCTTAAAATTGACCTTAATCCTTTTGCAAATGTCAGCCCTTTCTTTTCATTAACCTGTATCTGAACTATTCCCTTGAGTTGATACTCAACAGGATCTTCTATTGTAATTATTTTAACATCTTTTTTGTTTATTTCAGAAAGAGCCTTGTAAAGAGTTGTGCTTTTACCAC
>JASFBI010000108.1 GCA_030149595.1 Desulfobacterales bacterium | reverse complement strand
ACCATTTCTCTGAATGAAGCAAAAAATACCGGTTTTTTAACATATATAGGAAAAGAGGTAGATAAAAAATATCACGACGCTGTATCTGCGATATCTCTTTCAGACAAAAGAGATATAAAAATACTCTACTCCCCCTTACACGGTACTGGAATCACATCAGTTTATCCCATTTTAAAATCACTTGGGTTTGATATTGTTTGCGATCCTGACACATCCTTTTTCAGCGGAGCCTTTGAGAATGTAATTTACAACATCCCAAATCCTGAAGTAGTTGAATCATTTGAAACTTTGATGCCTGAAGCAGATAAAGTAAAAGCAGATATAATTTTAAGTACTGATCCTGATGCTGACAGAATAGGTGTTATGGTAAAGCATCAAAACCAATGGGCTTTTTTAAATGGAAATGAGATCGGTATAATTCTTACTGTTTATGGAATAAACAAATATAAAGAAGCAGGAAGGCTTAAAAATTCCAGCTTAATAATAAAAACAGGGGTCACAACTTCTCTTATTCAAAAAATAGCCATAGACAATAATATTTCTATAATTTCTGATCTTCTCGTAGGCTTTAAGTATATAGGAGAAGAAATGAATGTTTTAGAATCCAAAAACAGGATTGAAGATCTTATTTTAGGTACAGAAGAGAGCCACGGATATATCATAGGGGATTACTGCAGAGACAAAGATGCAGCAGGAGCTGCTGTCTGGATTAGTGAACTTTGTGCAGAGCTTAAAGTAAAAAATATGACTTTAATGGATTATTTAAACAATATTTATGCAGAATATGGTTACTGCCACAATTATTTAACTGAAATCCGACTTCTTGGAGTAAAGGGAATGGAACAGATTCTCCTGATAATGGAGCATTTACGAAAAAATAAAATTAAAACAATTGGCGATTTTGTTATGGAAAAAAAAATTGACAGATGGGATGGAGAACCTGCCCCCCACTTATCCAAAACTGACACTTCAGCAAGAAATATACTGATATTTAAAATAAAAAATAAAGAAAATACCCACAGTTTAAAAATCACAGTAAGACCTTCAGGTACAGAACCTAAAATAAAAATGTATTTTGAAATTATAGGACACCCTTTTAATATTAAAGAAATTTCTGAAAAAAAACAGGATATAACCAATATAAGACTAAGTCTTGAAAAAAGTTTTATGCGCTACTGTTATAAAATCCTTAACATAGAATTTCCAGATCGTGGTTTTCTATTATTCTGGCAGCTTCCTTTAAATTCCAAACTAAAATATTTTGAAATAGAAGATAAAATAGCTGCTTTAAAAAATATTAATGACAAAAAAGAAAAAAGAGGAAAATTAAATCAAATGCTTAAATTTTTAGGTGCAAATCCTGTAAAAAAAGTGGACAATGCTTTTTGTGCAAAGTTTGGAACTAAAATATATAAATATTTGAATATATAATTTTTTTTAAAATACAGGTAATTATAAATATGCAATTCAGACCATGTATAGATCTTCACAATGGAGTTGTAAAACAGATAGTAGGATCCAGTCTTTCAGATAAAAATAATATTGATTTAAAAACAAACTTTAAAGCTGACAAACCACCGGAATGGTTTGCATCTCTTTATAAAAAAGATAAGCTTTTGGGAGGCCATGTTATAAAACTTGGATCAGGAAATGAAAAAGCTGCAAAAGCAGCTCTGTCTGTCTGGCCAGGTGGAATGCAAATAGGCGGTGGTATTAATTTGGATAATGCCGGAAAATGGCTTGACGTTGGTGCTGGTTCTGTAATTGTCACATCATTTGTTTTTCACAATGGCATAATAGATAAAGGGAGGTTAAAAAAACTTTCAAATTATATTGGGAAAAACCATCTTGTTTTAGATTTAAGCTGCAGGGTAAAAGACGGCAAATATATAGTAGTAACAGACAGGTGGCAAACCTATACAAAAGAGATAATTACCCATCAGTTATTAGAGCAGCTGTCAAAGTATTGTCACGAATTTCTTGTACATGGTGTAGATGTTGAAGGCAAATTAATGGGCATTGAAACTCCTTTGGTTAAAATATTAGGTGACTGGGGAAAACTACCTGTAACATATGCAGGGGGAATAAGCTCTATAAACGACATTAAAACCATAGAAAAATACGGAAAAGGGAATTTAGATTTTACCATAGGCAGTGCCCTTGATATTTTTGGAGGAACCTTGTTAAAATACAAGGATATTGTAAATTTTAACAAAAAAAATAGCTTTACAAAGCTTTAACTATTTTAAAGAACGGGGATAAAATTAGTTTTACAAGCTCCTCGTTCTTAATCTCTTTCCATAAAAACAATATAACTCACACTCTTTTCAAAAAAACCGGATTCTTTTTTAACAACAGCAAACACAAGGCTGTTTTTCCCGCAATTATCAAGATCTGCAACTGCAAAATCACCAATATATCCTGAAACCTCCTGGGTTTCCCACTTTTTAACAAACCCCAGCTCATTTGCGAAAAGAGATTCAATATGCCCTGACCTGTAACTTCTAAATCTTTTAAAAATATGTGAACCTGCTTCTTTATTTTTTGATACTATCAACTCATTTTTTCCATCACCATCTAAATCTGAAACAATTATTCTCTGCTTCAAAAAAATACGGGTATCATTGTATTCTTTCCTATCAGAATCCAGTTCAAGATAAGTTGAACTTCCACCATAGGGCTCAGAGCTGATCCAGTTTTTGTCTCCTTTTTTATCAGAAACCAGTAATAGATCACGGTTTGTATATGAAATAATTTGTTTGTTACCTTTATTTAAAACATCAGCAACTGTTAAGCCAAATACTGTTAGATTTTTAAAAGATAAAAACAGATCGCCCTCTATATATTTCCCATTTAAAAAAGCAATTTCATAAATATTTTTTTTAAAGAATTTTTTGCCACTTTTTTGCTTCTGACATAGGATTCTCTTTGCATTCCTGCTGTTTTTATCTGATCCAAAATACCACTTCAAACGCTTTTCCACCACTTTAAATCCATCTGTATCATACTCAAGCACATAAGATTTAAGCCTGTTATCATCTTTTTTTGAAACATTTGTTACAAAAACTTCAGATTTTCCGTTATTATTAAGATCAGCTGTTTCAAAATATATTATTTTTTCATTTCTATTGTTTTTAAACTCACATATTTTTTCAAGTTTATTTTTCTTTTTTTTATAAACATAAATCTCTTTTTCAGTGGAAAAAACAAGCTCTGATTGGCCATCTCCATTGATATCTGTAATGGCAATTGAATTTATTTTCAGATTAAAATCACGACTTTTCCACATACCTGTAAATATTTGTTTTTTACCTTTTTTCAAATCTGAAATTACTGCATCATCAATACTGATATTAAAAAAACGAACAAGTTTTCCGGTAAACATACCTGCATTTTTTATAACACTACCCTTTGCATCAGAAATATCACTTTGTAAAATTCGTGTTCTTTTACTTTTTACTTCAACAAGGCTGAAATCCGTGTTTACAGTTTCACCAAAAACTGTTATTTGACCAGTTATAATATAATCTGCATTAACTCTACGCCCTGCATCTATAATTTTATTTTTAGCATAAAAAGAAAAAGATTTTTTTTGTTCCTCTTTTTGACGAGACTTTTCATTTAAAAAATTTTCATCTGCAATATCAGTTCTTTCATCATAGGCAATTATTTCTAAATTAGCATTAACAGCCAATTTGGAATACAGCATATTTTTTATACCAGATTTAAGATATGATAAATCTTTTTCACTGTTTATATCAAAGGGTAAAATAAGAATTTTTACATTTCCCCCTTTACAAAAAACAGGTGCAGAATAAACCATTATCAGTAAAATAAATAAAAAAGAAACTACCAGTTTTTTTATAAAAGAATACAATTCTATCTCCATAAAAAAGAAAACTAAAGGCAATAATAATTTAATGCCAGATTACTGTTGAAAACAAAACCAATCCAAAAACATTGTACATTTTAAAATCAGATAAAACACAATAGTTTAATTTAAACAAATTAAAAAAAACTTTTTTAATAAAAAAACTTAACACCTTTAAATAATTTATAAAAAATAACTTGACAGTATACAAATACAATTGCTAATTAAATTATAATTAATTATTATTATGTCTTAGTAAAAAATCAAAAAAATCTATGATCTTTATTAGCCTAATAAGTTAGATATTTATTACCAACATATTATTTCTTTACTTTTTTTATTTTTATGTTTATAAATATTTTTTTAGTAAAACAAAGTAAAATAAGGAAAAAAATAATATTTTTATATTTTAAATGGGAGGTGGTAAACTAATATATTATATTTTTAAAGATGAAATTTATTATTTTTTAGTGTTAAACAATAATTTATTTTTTAAGGAGAAAAAGAATAATGCGAAAATATAGCATTTTTATTATTACAGCAATTATCAGTATTGCTCTATCTCTTCCAGCATTTGCAGCAGATGACCTTCGACCTGAAAACAAAGATACCAGACTGATTGACGCAGCAGGTATAGAACATCAAATTGGTGCATATTTCAGAACTCGTGCATATGCTCAGTACGACTTTTCAGGTGATGACAGTGAAAAACAGGATATAAGCCTGTTTGATACCGAAACACAGCTTTTCTATACAGCTGTAATCAGCGAAGATTTTAAGTTTGTAAATGCATTTGAAATGGATGCTGTATGGGGTGATAATGATTCTTATGGTAAAATGGGATCAGACAACGGTGAAATAACTATACTAAACTCCTATGTGGATTTTAATCTCGGTGCAACAAATTTCAAAGTTGGTGTACAACCTATTGTTGTTAACAGAAGTTTTCTTTTAGATGACGATGTATCAGGCATAGCTATTACATACAGTGATGATGATATAACCATCCCTTTTTACTGGATAAAGTCATATGAGGGACACGATACAGATGATGAAGGTGAACCAACAGGTGGTATAAATCAAAAAGATAAAAATGACTTAGATGTTGACTGGTTTATTGTTGCTCCAACATTTAAGGCCAATGATGATATCTCCATTACTCCTTCTCTTACCTATGCAACTTCAAAAAATGCTGTAAACTTAGGTCTTACAAACTATGAACTGGATCTTTTTTATCTTGGAGTTGATGTTGATGCAAAAATAAATGATATTACTGTATGGTTTACAGGAATCTATTTAACAGGTGATGCAGATCCTATAGAAGCCGGAACCTCACAGGATTTTTCATCCTATCTGCTTGCAGCAGGTGTTGAAACTATAATAGAAGATATTAGCTTACACAGTGAAATTTTCTATGCATCAGGTGATAATAACGATGATGACAGCGACATAGAATCTTTTTATGGTCTTTCTCAGGATTATGCATGGGCTGAGATCATGGGTGAAGGAATATTTGACAACCAGGTCTCAAACAATTCACCTGGCGTTGAAATTTCTAATATTATGGCATTAAATATAGGTGCATCTTTTTCACCTGTTGACAAAGTCACAATAACTGGTGATATCTGGTATGCAGCTCTTGCAGAAGATGATGCCCGTGGTGAAGATGAACTTGGAACAGAAATTAACCTTGTAGCTTCATATGAAATACTTGATGGTCTTAATCTTGATGTTGTTGCTGCATATTTGTTTGCAGGCGATGCTACAACAGAAAAAGCTGTAAATGACAACAATCCATATGAATTAGGAACTCAGCTTTCATTTGAATTCTAAAATTTTATAAACATAAGGAAAATAAAATAGCTTTTCCCTCTGTTTTAATGATTTAGCCGGAAATTGACAAAAAATTTCCGGCTTTTTTATTTTAACAACAATATTTTTTTCAAATATCTTAAACAAGCTTCTTTTTCTCTATAACCGAGCAGATAATTTTATATGCCCGATTATAAATCTTTCTATCTTTACTTAATCTGGGGCCTGCTACATTCAATACATTAATACTGTTATCTAATATCCATTTGCAAATTATATCAACAGCCCTGTTTTCACTTATAATATTTAAATCAATATGCATTACAGGTTTTCCAAGTTTATTACACACAATCATGGTATAATTAGATCCGCCATTTAAATACCCATGAGAAATTATAAGAGTTGCATCGGAATCAACAACATTTTTCTTTGTTCTTGCCTGATATTTATCACACTCCATCTCTTTTAATTTATACTTTTCTGGTAAAAACCCATCCTCTGTTTTTCTTCCCTTGGGAATCCAGCCACCACAATCAACTCCGCAATCCATTGCAGCATCAAGAGCTGCTCTGTCTGCACCAGTTTGTCCACCTGAAACTATTTTTTCAATCATTATTTTAAGTTCTTTACTATTTTATTATATTTTAGTTGCTGCTATAAAAACCACCCATACTAAAACAAGTAGTGTTGCTGTTATACAAACTCTTCCCAAAAATCTAATTAGGACTTCAAAATACACCAGATCTTTACCCAGCAATAATCCCAAACATATTCCTGCTATTACTCCACCTCCATGCCCCCAGTTATTTATATTTGGTATAATAATACCAAAAACAGCAAGACTTACAATCCACCCTGCAGCCTGCCTGTACATTATATTTCCAACTGCATCTTTTCTCTTTTTACCATAATAAAACAAAGCTC
>JASFBI010000107.1 GCA_030149595.1 Desulfobacterales bacterium | reverse complement strand
GGTTAGTTTTTTCTTTTTTTTTGCCATTTTTTATTCTCCCTTTTCTATAAAAAAGAGTTTACATCAAAACTTTTCAAAAAGTGTTTTTTCCATTACATAGCGTTCCCTACAACCACAGCTGAGACCAATCCTATAAATAACTCTAAATTATCAGGGGAAATAATTTAGTTACTTAGAATATTTTGACAGCTTATGCAGTAAAGTTTTTTAGCTAAAAATCTATAAAATAATATTAGTTATCTCAAAAAAAACCTCCTGCTCTCTTACAATACCTATCACTCTGTTTTTATCTGTAACAAGAAGTCGTCGTAACTGGTTTTTATGCATAGAATCAGCTACCTCCATAAGATTAGTGTCATTCTCAATTGTAGGGGGGGCATCTGACATAAGTTCACTTACTTTTTTATCAGCAAGAACTTTTGCCTGAGTAAAAAAAAGTCCATCCCAGAATATGGGAGAATATTGAACACTATCTGCTGTAGATGGTTTTGGAGCTGAAAGATAGGCAGGTCTTACAGCCCGAATCATATCATTGATACTTAAAAGACCAACAATATTTTCTTTACTATCAAAAACAAGTAATGATCTATGCCCTGTTTTCATAATTTTGTCACTGATAACAGATCCTTTAAAAGATTCCATAAGCTTTCTCACAGCTTCTTTAATAGTTGCATCAACAGAGACTGTCGTATAATCATCAATATGAAGCATAATATCCTGAACTTTTTTGTCTTTTTGTTTTATTCCAAGGTTTTTTAATGTAAAAGCATCATTAATTTTCAGTGCAAGAATATCAATATCACATGGCTTATTAAGGTAATCAAATGCCTCATTAACAAGCGCCTGGTTCGCAGAAAGCATATTGCCATGTCCTGTAAGCATTATTACCTGAATATCAGGATCAATTTTTTTGATTTCAGATAAAGCTTTAAGGCCATCTATTCCATCCATTTTGATATCTAAGATTACAACATCTAAAGATTCTTTCTTTATTATACTAATTGCTTCTTCACCGCTTTGAGCAATGGTGGTTATAAAACCTTTTTTATTCAGGAGCTTTGCTGTTGTTTCACGAAATCTCTCTTCATCATCTACCATTAATACTTTTATTTTTGAAGACATGGGATACCTCCTTAACAAACACATGTAAAACGCTGATTTATCCAAATTATTTCTACGTTAAAAAATTAATTTTGATCCGTGGAGAAATACAACAACGCAGCCAGTGGTCAAAAAAAATTTTGCCTTAAAGCTTAAAGAAATTTTCACTCCGTAACAACCTTCCTGTTAATTTTCGGAATTTTTCAGTATTTCTCTCGGAGACTTCATAAATTTTTTCATCAGAGCGCTACGAATTTTCTCTTCAAGCCTTTGTATTTTTGCAAAAGCAATTTCAGCTTTTTCAATAATATCTTCTATATCAGCAGGCTTCATAAGGTAATCTGTAGCACCTGACTGCAACCCGGACACAGCAGATTCCACAGTTGCATGACCTGTTAACATAATTACCTCGACCATTGGGTATAATCTTTTTATCTCAAGCAAAGTAGTATTTCCATCCATTCCAGGCATTTTCACATCAAGTATAACCACATTAATATTATGTGATTTCAATTTTTCCAATGCTTCTTCTCCACTTAAAGCTGTAATAACATTATATCCTTTTTTCATAAGAAGCTTACTTGTAGTTTGAAGAAACCTTTCTTCATCATCTACCAACATCATTTTTAATTTGACCATGATTCCCCCTGTTAATTTATAAAATGCTTAACTTTAAACTTTTATATGAAAGTCCGTCTAAACGATTAGAATTATTGAACTTTCATTTTTTAAGACCTTTGAACAACTCCTGTTTTGATAGATCCAGCTATTCTAACATATTGATTTTATTAGAGACCAATGTTGGAAATTGCTATTATCCAAAGGTCTCTTTTTGTTGTGGCCAATGCAAATAACCATGCTCCGGCCATGCCGGTTATATACAAATCATTAGACATATGCTGGAAGAAAAATTGTAAAAGTTGTTCCAACATCTATCTGACTATTTACCTCCATTTTCCCTCCCATGTTATTAATAATTCCATAACAAACAGAAAGTCCCAAACCTGTTCCTTTTCCAACAGATTTGGTTGTAAAAAACGGGGAAAATATTTTTTTTAAGTTTTCGGGATTAATTCCTGCTCCATTGTCTGACATACTAATTTCAACGTCTTTGTTATTTTTTAATTCTGATTTTACAATTAGTTCTCCACCTGAAACCCCATGCCGTTCAATAATAGCATCTATTGCATTATTAAAAAGATTAAGTAAAACCTGTTGCAGTTGTGATATATCCCCGTAAACAGGAAGTAAATTCAAAGCAATATCCTGTTTAATCTCAATTCCGTGAACAAATGCTTTTTTTGCTATTATTTCAATTATTTCAGGTATAAAAATTTTTATATCAATTTCTTTTTTTTCAGGTTCACTTTGCCTTCCAAATTTCAATATTTGCTGAGTAATTTTAGAACATCTAAAAACCTGGAGTTTAATTTGTTTTATAGAATCTTTTAATTCATCAATAAATTCAGAACCTTTTAACTGCTCTGCTTTTATTAATTCAGATAAATTCAATTCCATAAACGACTGTTCGCTTTGAATAATCTGAAGTGGATTATTTATTTCATGTGCAAATCCTGCTGCCATTTCACCAAGTTCCACCAATCTACTTGCACCTATAAGCTGCTGATTCAATTGTTCTTTTTCCCTATCCATCTTTTTTAGCAATCTTATAATACGCTCGGTTATTAAAAAAACAGCAAATATTATACAGATACCCCATGCAATCGAAATATAAATAATAAGCCTTGAAGCTTTATTGACTGCTTTAAATGCATCAGCTTTCTCCTGTCTTGCAATTAACATCCAATTATCATTTTTTATCCATGTTGTAGCATAAACATATTTTTTATCTTGGTTTAAAAATTCGATTGCTGTATTGGGGTTTAAATATTTCAGGTCGTTTTCTGATTTTCCCATAAGGATTCCACCTGATCTGCGTTCTGTTTGCAGTATTCCACTTTTATTTATAATATAAGCTTCTCCGGTTTTACCTATACGAACGTCTTTTACAAGCTTATTAAACATAAAAGTATCAATAGTAGCTCGAATTATCCATGCATTTCCCTTATCATTTTTTTTAAGAGCTATAACAAAATGAGGCGTTTTTCTGTATCCAAGAAAAATATCACTGGTATATTGATCTTTTTCCATAACCTCTTTAAACCACTCTTTATTTCCATAATCTTTACCTATCAATTCATAAGGTCCATGATAAGCTATGTGAATACCATCTTGATTAAAAATACCAAGATCAATAAATGCAGGAAACTCCTGCTTAAGCTTTTTAAAAATATTTTGAAGCATTCCAGCATCAGTAAGGGTATCAAGTTTATAAGAATGAAGAATAAACGAAATATTAGATTTACGCTCACTTAGAAATGCATCAATCATCTGCCCATGATCTTTTGCAACTCTTTTCAAATTTGAAATAGTACTTTTTTCAAGAGATGTTGTAAAATAATAATATCCTATACTCAAAGCTAATATAAATGGAATTGCAGGTACCAGAAGCATACTTGTAAATACAATTTTTCTTATTTTAATATAATCTTCTTTTTTTAACATAATATTCCCCCATGTGCTTAAAAAACGAGGACAAAACTATTTCCCTATATAGTAGCTCTATATATACGCCTGCACTGTTTAATTTAAAAATAACTTAAAAAAGCAATGTTTGTACCAGATATCATAAAACAATCCTGATATTGGCAATTAACAGAAATATGATTTTTATTAATAAGTGCTTACAAATGTTGATAATGCAGAAACACTGATTTGTTATTTACTGTGCAGGATATTATAAAATGCAGATTTAAATAATTTTTATTTTTATAATAACTTAGAAATAAGGCTGGGATTCCTTGAGCAAAGAAAAGAGTAAGAAACACTTTATTTGTAAATAAAATGTTATTGATAAGAAACCAAATGTCAGTTTTTTTTACTACATGTAAAAATCAAATTATATCCGGAGCAGCCAATATATCAATTTGAATATTATGCTTTTTTATTTTAGCATGTAGTGTAGGTCTTGATATGCCAAGAAGTTTTGCTGCTTCTGTACGGTTTCCTTCGGTTATATTCAATGCTTCACTTATAATAACAGCTGTAAAACGATCAATACAGAAATCGTAAATATTTTTCCCGTAAACTTCTGAGTCTGATGTAAGCAGCACACGAACGTATTCGCAAATATTTTTGTTAAATAAATCAAGAGCATTACTTTTTTGCTGTTTATTAATATTTAATGCTCCAGAAATTTCTTTTAAACTTAAAGGAGTTCCTCTATTAAAAACAAGAGTTTTCTGAATTACATTGGAAAGCTCCCTGATATTACCTGGCCATGAATATTTTTCCAGTAAAAGCATTGCATCATCTGTAATTCCAGGATTTTTAATGCCAAACTCAGATGCAAACTTTGCTAAAAAGTATTTTGATAATAATGGAATGTCTTTTTCTCTTTTACAAAGAGGCGGCAGATTAATAGTTACAACTTTAAGTCTATAATATAAATCTTCCCTAAATTTGTTTTCATCAATTGCTTTTTCAAGATTTCGATTGGTAGCAGTAATAATACGGATATCCATTGTAATAGTTTCCTGTCCACCAATACGCTCTATAGTTTTTTCCTGAATCAACCGCATTATTTTGGACTGAAGATTCATTGACAGGTCACCTATTTCATCAAGAAAAACTGTACCTCCATTTGCTTTTTCAATTTTCCCTATACGTTGAAAAGCTGCACCTGTAAAGGCTCCTTTTTCATAACCAAATAGTTCACTTTCCAACAAATTTTCTGGAATAGCCACACTATTAATTGTTGAAAAAACTTTGGTTGAACGATTACTGTACTGATAAATTGCTCTTGCAACCAGTTCTTTTCCTGTACCTGAATCTCCTCGGATAAGGACAGTTGCATCTGTAGCTGATACTCGACCTATTGCTTTATATACCTCCTGCATTGATCTGCACTTACCGATTATTATCTCATTGGAAAAATCATCAGGCTCAACATTCATTTGAACCTGAGTCCGCATAAATCTTCCTGCTTCTATGGCCTGTTTTATAATATTAAGCATTTCAGGAATGTTAAATGGTTTTAAAATATAATCAAATGCACCTGCTTTTATAGCCTTAATAGCTGTTGCAGCAGTAGTATAAGCTGTCATCATAATAACAGGAAGTTTCGGCTTAATTTCGTGTATATATTTAAAAGTCTTAAGACCGTTAATTCCAGGAAGACGCATGTCAAGTATAACAAGATCAAATTTTTCATTTTTACAAAGCTTAACTCCTATTTCACCAGACATTGCACTTTTAACAAAATAACCTTCTTCTTTTAAAAGTTTTTCAAAACTTAACCTTAATTGATCATCATCATCTATAATAAGAACTGAATACAAAATTTTATTCCTTTACCGGAAGAGTTATAATAAATTCGGTTCCTTTGTTTTCTTTTGAAACTACATCTATTTTACCATGATGTTCTGTTATAATACGCATAGCAATGCTTAATCCAAGCCCTGAACCATCTTCTTTTGTTGTAAAAAAAGGTTCGAAAATTTTTTTACTTTCTGTTTCTGAAATACCAGGTCCATTATCCAACACTCTGATAACAATAGATCCACAGGGGAAATTTGGATAATACTCTTCATAAATTGAAATCACTCCTTTGTTTTCCATTACCTCACAAGCGTTAATAATTATATTAACAAATACTTCTTTTAACTGATCAATATCAATATATATCTCTGGAAGCTGTTTTTTTCTAAAAATTTTTGTTTCTACATTATAGACTTTTAAACGATGCTTTAAAAGCAGCATCACCTGATCAATTACATGAGAAGGACTTATTTTTTTCATATCTGGTTTCGGTGGTCTGGAAAACTCCAGAAAATTTTGGACAAGATCATCTATATGATTAATCTCTTCAGAAATAACCTCAAAATCATCTCTTTGAATATCAGACATATCAAGAGATCTTGATAAAGAGAACAATCTCATTTTAACAGAAGTTAATGGATTACGGATACTATGAGCCATTCCTGCTGCCAGTTTACCAACCTGAACCATTTTTTCACTTTGCAGCATATATTCTTTATTTTGATCAATATCTTCAATCAACCCCCTGATATTATATTTTAATGATGTAACCTCATTTTTAGATTTTTTCCCCCGATTTTTTTTGTTTACTTCTGTTGAAAGCTTCCGAATAGGACCTAACACCTGAACTATTAATATGGTAACCAGTAAAAAATAAAATATTCCACTAAAAACTGTTGCTATAATTGCAATATTTCTTATTTTTCCTGCTCGGACAATAGCTTGTGTTTTTTCTTTTTCAATTCTCTCCAAATGAATTTTTTTAAATATTTTACACAATTTAAGAATTTTAAAAAAACTACTGCGTATTTTATAATGAATTTTTATACCTTCATCATATTTATATATTTTATAGTATTGTATCACGATATCTTTAGAAACTATATATGAGCTATATTCTGTTTTTATTTGTTTAATAATTTCATCTTCC
>JASFBI010000434.1 GCA_030149595.1 Desulfobacterales bacterium | reverse complement strand
AAGGAAACTGACAGCTCAGATACTTCTGCCTCATAAAGATTTGCATCTTTCTGAACACTTCGGCACTGACTTAAAACAAACTCTTTTATGGACCCTCCATTATATGCTGTTTCATACTCCATCACAGTTTTCCCTGCATCAGATACAACAAAAAAAATATCTCTGGGACTATTTCACAGTCCTTTTAAAAGAGACCATCCATATATTGATCCTGATGCACCTGTAACAGCAACAACTATTTTCTTTTTCACCTTTGCCCCCTATACAAAACCATCTACATATATACCTAAGAAAAGAACAACTGAAATAATACTGTTAATATGAAAGAAAGCTATGTTTACCTTTGTAAGGTTGTGAGAATCCACAAGCATATGCTCAATAATAAACAAAACTCCTATAATACAAACACAAATCAGATATACTATATTCATTTCAAAAGCAAAATATAGAATAATAAAAAAAACAAAAGAGATAACATGCATAAAAGATGAGACATAAAGGGCTTCTTTTATACCAACATGCACAGGAAGGGAAAACAGCCCCTCTTTTTTGTCAAATTCACTATCCTGACAGGCATATAAAATATCAAAACCTGCTATATGTGTCATAAGTGCCAGACATAAAAACAAAACAGAAAAAGATATGCTGTTTGTCACAGCAATCCAGGCTCCAGCAGGAGCAAGAGATATTGTAAATCCCAGATAAAAATGACAAAGCCATGTAAATCTTTTTGTAAAAGAGTATAAAAAAAGCAGACAAAGAACAGGCAGAGAAAAATACAAACATGTTGATCCAAGCATAAATGCAGAAAATATAAATAAAAATGAAAAAAGCAGTACAAATAAGATTGAAGCTGCAACAGACAGCCTGCCCAAAGGAATCTCCCTCAATGAAGTTCTGGGATTTTTTGAATCAAAGCCTGCATCTACTATTCTGTTAAAACCCATAGCTGCTGATCTTGCTCCTATCATAGCCATAAGTATCCAGAAAATGCTGCTTAAAGTTAACTGAGTACCAGCTTTATTTTGTGCAAGAAATACAGCTGAAAAAGCATAGGGCAGTGCAAATATGGTATATGAAAATTTTACCATATGTCCAAATATTGCTATTTTAGATAAAAAAACAGAAAAAAAACCGGTTTTATTTATATGGCTCACTTTATAACTCTACTCCATATTAATCAGTATTCAAACAAAAACAGTCTTTTCCGCAGGTATCTCTGTCAGATCAAAATTTTAATCCTCAAAATACGGGAGTGTATTCCTTTTGCGGTTAAAACTTTGATCTTCCGTAACCTTAACGAAAACCCTGTTTTTTGTTCAGACACTAAATATATAACAATCTGTATTACAAAACGGACAACGATTCTCTTTTAACAGATTTTTTGTAATATTAAAACCCCTTCTGTAAATAAGAGTTTTTCCGCAATTACAACAGATTGTATTTTCCATAGACCTTTCTGGATTATTACTAAGATATATATGAAACAATCCATGCTTTTTTCCTGTTTCATAAGCCTTAATCAAAGAGTTCTCTGTTGTTATTGATTTATCTTTTAGTTTATATGCCGGATGGAATCTGCTTATGTGCCACGGAGTTTCCCTGCCAAGCTCCACTGCAATAAATTCTGCCATCTGATTTAACTGATCTGAATCATCATTTAATCCAGGAATAAGAAGGGTTGTTACTTCAACAAAAATGCCAAGCTCTTTCATACATTTTAAAGTCAAAAGAACCGGAGACAATTTTGCACAACATATTTTTTTGTAAAAATCATCTGAAAAACTTTTTAAATCAACATTTGCAGCATCTAAATAAGGAGCTATTTTTTTTAATGCCTGCTCGCTCATATAACCATTTGTAACAAATACATTTAAAAGACCATTTTTATGGGCAAGTTTTGCTGTATCATATGCAAATTCAAAAAAGACAGTGGGTTCCGTATAAGTATATGATATGGACCTGCACCCTTGTGATAAAGCATAATTTACAACATCAGCAGGTGACATGTGAACGCCGGCAATCATTCCTTTATTATCCGACGGCATTTGAGCTATGTCTGAATTTTGACAAAACCTGCACTTAAAATTACATCCCACTG
>JASFBI010000106.1 GCA_030149595.1 Desulfobacterales bacterium | reverse complement strand
TGTAAAAACTTCAGCAACATGAAATGGCTGTGACAAATACCTTTGAACTCTTCTTGCTCGTTCAACTGTAATTTTATCTTCATCAGAAAGTTCATCCATACCAAGAATAGCAATAATATCCTGAAGCTCTTTGTATTTCTGCAATGTTTGCTGAACATCTCTGGCTACCTGATAATGTTCTTCTCCGATAACAGAAGCATCAAGAATTCTTGATGTTGAATCTAAAGGATCAACAGAAGGATATATACCAAGTTCTGCAATCTGCCTGGATAAAACAACTGTTCCATCAAGATGAGCAAATGTAGTTGCAGGAGCAGGATCAGTCAAATCATCTGCAGGCACATAAACACATTGAACAGCAGTAATTGAACCTTTTGTAGTAGATGTAATTCTTTCCTGCAAACCACCGAGATCAACAGCAAGTGTAGGCTGATAACCAACAGCAGAAGGCATACGTCCAAGAAGGGCAGACACTTCAGCTCCAGCCTGGGTAAATCTAAAAATATTATCAATAAAAATTAGAACATCCTGACCTTCTTCATCACGATAATATTCAGCACATGTCAATGCTGACAAAGCCACCCTTGCCCTTGCTCCAGGAGGCTCAGTCATCTGTCCATAGATTAGAGCTGCCTTGGGAAGCACTCCTGATTCTTTCATTTCATGGTAAAGATCATTTCCTTCTCTGGTTCTTTCACCAACACCTGCAAAAACTGAAATACCACCATGCTGCATAGCAATATTATTTACCATCTCCATCATTATAACAGTTTTGCCAACCCCAGCACCTCCAAAGAGTCCCATTTTACCACCTCTTGGGAAGGGAACCAGAAGATCAATAACCTTAATTCCAGTTTCAAGAACGTTTACACTTGTATCCTGCTCGGTAAATAAAGGTGCCTGCCTGTGAATAGGCAGCATCTTTTCCTGACTGATAGGTCCCAAACCATCTACAGGCTTTCCAATAACATTTAATACTCTGCCAAGGCTAGCTTTACCAACAGGCATCATAATAGGTGCATCTGTATCTATTACTTCCATTCCACGCACCAGACCATCAGTAACATCCATAGCAATAGCTCTTATTACATTATCTCCCAAATGTTGAGCTACTTCTACAACAAGATTATCTTTTTCATCATTTAATGAAGGATTTGTTATAAGCAAAGCTGTTAAAATAGCCGGCAACTTCCCTGCTTCAAATTCAACATCAACTACAGGCCCCATAACCTGTGTAATCTTACCTATATTTTTTCCCATCTATAGACCTCCTATAATGTCTTTAATATACAGTATAATTAATCAGGATTATCCCTTTAGGGCCTCTGCGCCACCGACGATATCCATTAAATCAGCTGTAATTCCAGCTTGTCTAGCCTTATTATATACCAATGTTAACTCTTCCACTAAATCATTACACGCTTTTGTAGCATTATCCATAGCACTCATTCTTGCTGCATGCTCACTCGTAGATGTTTCAAGCAAAGCATTATGTATCTGTATAAATATGTTTTTCGGAAGCATTTCACCAAGAAGTTCGTCTGGTGAAGGTTCACATATATGTTCTGCCTGATAGGGAGCTTCCAAATCCTTATCAACAGCATCTATTGCAGAAACAGGGAGTAATTGTCTTATGGTTGGAACCTGCTTTCCCATTCCTTTAAAAGAAGCATATAACACATAAACTTCGTCATATATTCCTTCAAGAAATTTATTTATCATTAATTGACCGGAATTTGATGCAACACTAAAATTAAAACTTGACCCAACAACACCGATGTGTTCATCAACAATCTCTACAGAACTCTTCTTAAAACTATCCCTGCCTTTTTTACCAAAATTTGTAACAGATGCATTTACATTTGATGCTTGTTTCTCTTCTATAAAAACTTTTGCCTTTTTTACTAAATTAGCATTAAAACCACCACAAAGCCCTCTATCGGAGGTACAAATAATCAAATGTATATTTTTTATTTCCTCTTTCTTAATCAATAGCGGGTTTGCATCTCCACTTGCTCTTTCAGAAAGGCTGCCTAAAACCTCAGCATACTTTTCAGCATAAGGCTTAAAAGCATTCATAGCCATCTGGGCACCACGCAAACGAGAAGCTGCAACCATATTCATAGCTTTGGTTATCTGCTTGGTTTTTTTTACACCACTGATTTTTGTTTGGACTTCTTTTAAAGTTGCCATACAAAATACCTTTTAAACTTTATATTTACTTTGACATAAATAATATTATTAATATTTATTAAACTACTTAATTGTATCTTTAAACTCCGCCGCATATTCAGTCAAAGCTTTTGTCATTATTTTTTCCAGATCATCGGTAATTTTTTTCTCTTTAGCTATACCTTTTAACAATTCTGGATACCTGTTCTCAACAAAAGTATATAAACCAGCTTCATATTTTGTTACAACATCCTTTGGAAATTCATCCAGAAACCCTTTAGTTCCGGCATAAAGAATTACAATCTGTTTCTCCAGAGAGAGAGGTTGATACTGGGGCTGTTTTAAAACTTCTACAAGCCTTTCTCCTCTTGTAAGCTGCTTTTGAGTTGCTGCATCAAGATCAGAACCAAATGCCGCAAATGCCTCTAACTCTCTAAACTGAGCCATATCAAGCCTTAGCGTCCCTGCAACCTGTTTCATAGCTTTATCTTGCGCTGCACCACCAACCCTGGATACTGAAAGACCTACATTAATTGCCGGTCTTATACCTGCAAAAAAAAGATCCGGCTCAAGATATATCTGGCCGTCTGTAATGGAAATAACATTTGTAGGAATAAATGCAGAAACATCTCCAGCCTGGGTTTCAATAACAGGAAGAGCTGTCATTGAACCAGCTCCAAGCTCATCATTTAATTTTGCCGATCTCTCAAGCAGTCTTGAATGATTATAAAAAATATCTCCGGGATAAGCTTCTCGGCCTGGAGGACGTCTCAAAAGAAGAGAAACCTGTCTGTAAGCTGCTGCTTGTTTTGACAAATCATCATATATAATAAGAGAATGCATGCCCTTATCTCTAAAATATTCAGCCATTGCACATCCTGCATATGGTGCCAAAAACTGCAAAGAAGCCGGATCACTGGCACAGGCAGAAACAACTGTTGTATATTCCATTGCTCCATGCTTTTCCAATACAGCAACTATTTGAGCAACAGTTGACTGCTTCTGGCCACAGGCGACATAGATACAATATACATCCTGACCTTTCTGGCTCAATATAGAGTCAATTGCAATTGCAGTTTTTCCTACCTGCCGGTCACCAATAATAAGCTCCCTCTGTCCTCTTCCAACAGGAGTCATAGCATCAATTGCCTTGATACCGGTAAGCATTGGCTCATGAACACCTTTTCGATCAATTACACCAGGTGCCACCATCTCGATACGACTGGAATAATCTGAATTTATCGGCCCTTTTCCATCAAGCGGCTCTCCTGTAGTAGACACAACACGTCCCAAAACAGCCTCACCCACAGGTACCTCAGCAATCTTTCCTGTCCTTTTTACAGTGTCTCCCTCTTTTATGTTGGTATCTTCACCCATGATGGCAATACCAACATTATCTTCTTCAAGATTCAAAACAAGACCCTTGATCCCGCCAGGAAACTCAACCAGCTCCATTGTCATGACTTTTTCAAGTCCATAAACTCTGGCAATACCATCACCTACCGAAAGAACAGTTCCAGTTTCGCTTAATTCAACCTTTTGGTCAAAATTCTTTATCTGATCCTTAATAATCTGACTTATTTCTTCAGCTTTTATCTCCATTAGACACTCTCACCCTTTTTTAAAGATTCTCTCATATTTATCAATTGGGTCCTGATACTGCCATCTATAACAAGATCACCAATTTTTGTCACTATTCCGCCAATAAGTGCTGCATCCTGTTTAACTTTCAATATAACTTCCTTACCAATAAGCTTAGACAGAGCAACAGATATTTTCTCTACCCCTTCTTCAGGAAGGACAGATGCAGAAACCATATCTGCACGAGCTATACCCTTAAATTCATCTGCGAGTTTCTGGTAAAACTTATCTATCTCTCCAACAAAGCCCATTCGCCCTTTGGACAACAATAAGGTAAAAAAAACCTTCATGGTTTTAGAAAATTCAATTTTTTCCAGAACTTTCTGCAAAACATTCTTTCTGTTTTCAGCATCATAAAGGGGATTACATATTGCATTTTTAAGATCCTTTTCTCTAACCAGAAGATCTGCAAAACCACATAGTTCTTCCCTATACCCTTCTGTATTACCATCCTCTTTCCCAATAAGCATAAGCGCTTTAGCATAACGTCTTGCAATTGCCAAATTCTTCACTATTTCACCACCTTATCCAAATATTCACCCACCAACCGTCCCTGATCATCTGATGTAATATTTTGAACTAATATTTCTTCAGCCTGCGCAAGTGCTTTTTCCAAAATAGCTTTTTTTAGCTTTGATTTGGCCTGAGAAAATTCATAATCTATAGATAATCCTGCTTGCGCTTCAAGCTTTGCAGCAGATTTTTCAGCTTCCTCGATTACCCGCTTTTTGGCAGCCTCTCCCTGCTTTATATAATTATCAAGAATCTCTTTTGCTTCCTGGTCAAGCATAGATATTTTTTCAGCATAGCTCTTGAGTCTACCCTCTGCTTCCTTCTTCTGTTCCTCCAAACTGCTTAACTGCTCTTTTATCCCGTTTATCCGCGAAGCAAGTGCACCAGCTGCCGGCTTTTTTAATAAAAAAATAAGCCCTATAGCAAGAACAGCAAAATTCATAATTCTAAAGGTATCTGTACTCACCCACTCCTTAGTTACCTCAGCCCCATCTCCGTGCTCTGCCCCTGACGATCCGACAGCTACACCTGAAAGTGACATCAAAAGACAAATCATAAATATCAAAACCATTGCCTTTGATAATCCAACATTAAATGATCTAAACATTAAATGATCCTCCCCAAAATCTTATTTCCTATGGCCCTTGCAAAAACATCCACTTCAGCAGAAAGCCTTTCTTCCACTTCCCGTGCATCATTTTTAATATTCTCTTTGATCTTTTTTAATTCATCCCGGGCATGGTCATTAATTTTTTTAAGCAAATCAACTCCTTCATCCTCGGCCAGCTTAATCAAAGAGTCTTTTTCCCTGATTCCCTTAACCCTTGCTTCTTTTATACCAGCGTTATAGTCCTCATTTTTTTTAGATACCTCTTTTTCAGCTTTTTCAACACTACCTTCCAGACCAGCAACTTTATCATGCCTTTTTGCCAAAACACCCCTAATAGGCTTATAAACAAGCATATTCAAAGCAAAAATAAGCAAAACAAAATTAACAACCTGATAAACAGCCGTAATATTAACGTCAATCATAATTTATAATCCCCACCTAAAATCTTTGATGCCAAAAAAATATCACTCTACCAACACAGCCATATCCAATTTTACCAAAAGAATGCATTATCACTTATCAGGTAATATTGTCAAAGATTTTTTGGCCTTTTTTCCCACTGGATTGATCTAAATCTTTAAAGTCTATTTTAGACTCTTTACCTGCCCCCTTTTTTTCAGTACTTATCTTTTTTTTCATTTCACACTTGCCATTAAAAGAAACACCTGCATCTAAAATCACAACAGGTGCGTAAATATCTCCATTTATACTAGCAGGAGGATATACCTCAACCCGGCTCTTAGCTTTTATCAACCCATTAACCCTGCCCATGATTATAGCAACATCAACATCTAAATCAGCATCAATTACTGACTGCTCTCCTACTATTACAGTACCGCTCTGACTGTTAATTTTCCCTTTCATGTTCCCGTCAAGACGAATTGTTCCTTCAAAATTTATAGCACCTTCAATCTTATCATTGGGCCCTATAAATGTTGTTATGGCTCCGGCTTTGTTTTTCTTTTTCATAGTTGTCTCCTTGGATAGAGTTATCATTTTTAAAAACCCATACAAAAAATTACTCTTCAACTGCGAATCTTCTTGTACCAATATTAATTAAAATACTTATTCCCAACATAGTAGTAATAACAGAAGACCCTCCATAACTAATCAATGGCAAAGGAACTCCAACAACCGGCATAAGCCCCATAACCATGCCAACATTAATAAAAACCTGCCAAAAAATTAACGCTATAATTCCTATGGCCAGGATAAGTCCAAATGAATCACGACAATTATGAGCAACATTCAAACCCAATATAATAAGTATTAAATATAATAATATAGTTATACCTGCACCTATAAAACCCCACTCTTCAGCAAGCACAGACATAATAAAATCTGTATGCTGTTCAGGTAAAAAAGAAAGTGCATTTTGAGTTCCTTTTAAAAACCCCCTCCCACTAATCATACCAGAGCCTATGGCAATCTTAGACTGAATTATATGATACCCTGCTCCCAGTGGATCCCTTTCAGGATTTATAAAAGTTAATATTCTCTGCTTTTGATACCCTTTTAAAAAAAACCATACCAAAGGAACAATAACTGTCAGCAAACTGACAATAACAGATAATGCACGCTTTTCTATTTTTACAAACATTGTCATTGATGATGCTATAAGAAGAATAACAAGACCTGTCCCAAGATCAGGCTGTTTCACTACTAAAAGAAAAGGAATGACAACAAACACCAGAGGAATGATTA
>JASFBI010000105.1 GCA_030149595.1 Desulfobacterales bacterium | reverse complement strand
CAGATACAGAATAGACGGTACCCTCTATGACCTGCTTACACCTCCAAAATGGATGCAGGCACCTTTAACCTCAAGAATAAAGGTTATGGCAAAACTTGACATAGCCGAAAAAAGACTGCCACAGGATGGCAGGATAGATATAAAAATTGGTAATCAAAAGATTGACATAAGGGTATCAACCATTCCTACTACATTTGGTGAACGGGTTGTTTTAAGACTGTTAAATAAATCCGTATCTCTTTTGCAGTTAAGCCAGCTTGGATTTTCACAAAAAAACAGTGATATAGTTTCAGAGCTCATACATATTCCAAACGGAATAATTCTGTTTACAGGTCCAACAGGAAGCGGTAAAACCACCAGCCTCTATGCCATATTATCTTCCATTAACAACCCGGACATAAACATAATTACAATAGAAGATCCTGTAGAATACCAGCTTAAAGGAATAAGCCAGATACATGTAAATACAAAAATAGACTTAACCTTTGCTAAAGGATTAAGGGCTATTGTAAGACAGGACCCTGATGTAATACTCATCGGTGAAATACGGGATAAAGAAACATCTGAAATAGCAGTTCAATCAGCTCTTACAGGCCATCTCGTTTTTTCCACACTTCATACCAATGATTCAGCCAGCTCCATTACCAGGCTTATAGATCTTGGAATAGAGCCTTTTTTAATTTCATCTTCTTTAAAAGCAATAGTTGCCCAAAGACTTGTACGAATACTTTGCAATAACTGCAAAGAGGCTTATATACCTGACAGAGAAACACTGGAAAGCCTTAAAATAAAACAGGAAAGCATCTCAGATAAAAAGCTATACAGACCAAAAGGCTGTGTGAAATGTTTTCATACCGGTTATAAAGGAAGAATCAGCATCTTTGAAATACTGGTCATGGAGAAAAAAATAAAAAAACTGATTTTATCTTCATTTGATTCTAATAAAATCAAAAAAGAAGCAATGGCACTGGGAATGAAAACCCTGCGTGAAGACGGAACAGATAAGGTTATTGCAGGAGTTACAAGTATTGCTGAAGTCTTACGGGTAACAGCTAAATAAAAAAATGTTAAAAATAATCTTATATACTTATATAGCTATATTATTAAATATCTCCTGCTCCTTAAACAGTTTTTCAAAAGAGATAAATTTAATCATTGATTCTAACAAACAGAATAAAATCCATACAAAACAAAAAAATTTTCTTTTGACCTGTTACAGAAAAACCATATCATCAGCAGATGGTGACCGCTGTTCCATGTATCCCTCCTGCTCACAGTACTGCCTTGATGCCATAAATAAACACGGCTGGTTTTTAGGCTGGATAATGAGCTGTGACAGACTTGTGCGGTGCGGAAGAGATGAGCTGAAACAGTGTCCAAAAATATTTAAAAACAACGGTTTTTTCTGTTATGATCCTGTGGAAAATAATGAATCAGGTTTTAGCTTTTAATTTTTTTTTAAAAAACTCAAACATATATCAAATCAATACCATAAGCCATGAAACAGACCATAACACTTTTTATACTTCTTTTTATCTACTCTGGCACACTTCCCGTGTATGCAAAAACAGATGTTAATGCAGATACAGAATCTCTTTTTAAATATGCTGATTTATGTTTCAAAAACCGGGAATTTCAAATTGCTGTTTATGAGTTTAAAAGATTTATATATCTCTTTCCTGATAGTTTAAAAAAAGAAGAAGCTTTTTTTAAAACAGGTATGGCCTATTTTAACTTAGAAAAACATGAAAAAGCCAAGGACACATTTAACCATATAATAGACAAATATTATCCTTCTCACTTTGCCATGGAATCCTATTTTTATTTAAGCCGTATATATTATAAAAAAGATATGTATTACAGAGCAATTTCAAATCTCCATGATCTTATTTTAATCTGTGATAATATTGACACAAAAGATCTCGCTTATTTTAATATTGGATGGATATATATAGATCAGGGATTTTTTGAAAAAGCAAAGAAAAGCTTTGCTGACATAAGCCCGCAAAACAAAAAAAAATTCAAATTAAAAACCCTGTCCATAAAACTTGAAAAACATAATTTTATAAAAAGAAAAAGTACAAAAACAGCAGCTGCACTTGCCATAATCCCAGGAGCTGGTTTTTTGTACTGCAAAAGATATCAAGATGCATTTGTCTCTTTTTTATTAAACACAGGACTAATATTTGCAGCATATGAATCTTTTGATAACGACCTGAATGCACTGGGAGCAGTAATAGCTTTTACAGAATTTGGATTTTATGCAGGTAACATTTTTGGCTCAATATCAAGTACCCATAAGTACAATAAAATTGCTGAAAAAAAATTTATTTCAACATTAAAATCATCTCATATCCCTGATATCTCTTTTAACTTTAAAAAAAACAGGGTGCTTTTATCATTAACTTTTAATTTTTAAAAAATTATTTCATCCCCTTGCAGTATCAAAATAATCATCCATTGCCTTCTTTAAACGACAAAACTCTTCATCCAGCTGTTTGACGCTCTCTTTAACGCCATCCATATCCCCTGCTATTCCTGATTTTTCCATACCATGGGCTACCTCAGACAAAACATTACCACCTACATTAACACTTGCTCCTTTAATTGTATGTACCTGCCTTGTGACTACTTCCATATTTTCTGTTTTAATATTTTCTTTTAAAATCTGAATCTGAACAGGAATATCTTCTAAAAAAACATTGCATATTGTCTCTAAAATATCTTTATCACCCTCTAATCTCTCCAACAATTCTACTGCATCAAAGGCAGATTCAGACCTAATAACTGTCTCGCCATCTGCCTCAATTTCATCTCCCCCCCTGTCAGGCAGCCATTTTTCAAGTACTGCCCTGACCTTCTCTTTTAAAATGGGCTTGGCTATGTAATCACTCATACCAGCCTCAATACATATTTTACGGTCTCCAGCCATGGCATTGGCTGTCATTGCAACAATAGGTATTTTATGATCTAAAACATCTGATTCACTACTTCGTATAATTCTGGTTGCCTCAAGGCCACCCATTACCGGCATCTGTAAATCCATAAATACAAGATCATAAGAGGACAACTTTAACTTTTTTACTGCCTCTTCCCCGTTTACAGCAATATCTGTACTATATCCAAGTTTTTTTAATATTATCTCTGCTAAAATCCTGTTTGTACTGTTATCTTCTACAAGCAGCAAACTCATTTCTGACTTTTTTGCTTGGCTTATATATCGTTCCGGCACCTGGGATATCCTTTCTGTTCTCTCATTTTTGCTATTCCACCCCATAACCTGCATCAAACAGTTATAAAATTCCATCTGCTGCATGGGTTTCCCAAGAAATGCAGTAAACCCTGCACTTTTATATGATTCAGTATTTCCACTTTCAACCATGGGAACAAGAAGTACAAGACGGGTATTATTGAGTTTTTTATCACTTTTTACTGCTCTTCCTGCTGCCATTCCACCCATCTTTGGCATATGCATATCAAACACAGCTATATCAAATTCATCTTCCTTGGCATGGGCATCATATAGCATATCAAGACCTTCTGTACCGCTTTTGGCAAGAGAATGTTTTATATTCCAGGAAGAGAGCATTGTACCTGCAATTTTACAGTTTGTTTCATTATCATCTACAAAAAGTACTTTTATTTTAGACAATTCACTAATATTTAAAGGTTTATGGCTTTTATCTGATTTTTTAAACTCAACTGTAAACCAGAATGTAGCCCCCCTGCCTGCCTGACTATCTATCCCTATTTCTCCGCCCATAAGTTCAACCAGTTGTTTAGATATTGCAAGCCCCAGACCTGTTCCTCCAAACTCTCTTGTTGTAGATGTATCTGCCTGGGTAAATTTCTCAAAAAGCCTGCTCTGTTTTTCTCTGGAGATACCAAGCCCTGTATCTGACACAGAAAAACGAAGTCTGCTAAAATCCTGCTGATCTTCTTCCAAACTACATAAAACAGCAACCTCACCTTTTTCAGTAAATTTTACCGCATTTCCTGCCAGGTTAATCAAAACTTGTTTTAATCTTTGCGGATCACCTTTAAAAAAAACAGGTACATCAGGCTCTGCAAAGCATATAAATTCAAGCCCTTTCTCTTCTGTACGAAATAGCATTGTATCTGTAAAATTATTCAGCAGATTCCTTAAATCAAAATCTATCTCCTCCATATCTAACTTTCCTGCTTCTATTTTTGAAAAATCAAGAATATCATTAATAAGTAACAGAAGTGATTCCCCGCTAACTTTAACAGTCTCTGCATACTTGCGCTGTATATCATCCAAATCGGTCTCTAAGAGTAGATTGGTCATGCCAATTACCCCGTTCATAGGCGTTCTGATCTCATGACTCATATTTGCTAAAAAGTCGCTTTTGGCAATAGATGCCATCTCACCCTCAAATGCCATCTGATTTGATCTCTCAATTGCTTTTTCAAGAGCAGCTTCCACCTTCTTGTTTTTACTTATATCAACAAAAGATTCAAGCAAAACATTCTGCCCATAATATTTTAAAGATCTAACTGATTTAAGAACCGGAATCTGCTCTCCCTTTTTTGTATGCAAAACTTTTTCTGATGAATCAACACTATTTCCCAAATCAATCACAGGGCATTTATCTTTCTGTGCAGAACAGATATTTTTATAACAGAATTGTCCAACAACCTCCTCTGCCTTTTTCCCGGTCATATTTAAAAAAGTATTATTTGCTTTTAAGACTTTCTTATCCATTCCCACAATAATTATGCTAAAAGGCACATTTTCAATAATATTTTCAGTAGTTATAAGTGCGTTTTTAAGCTTTTCTTCTTCTTTTTTTCTTGCACTTATATCACGTACAACTCCCTGAACAAATATTTCACCGTCGATCTCAAGGTTGTTTAAAAAAACATCAGCGTAAAACTCACTTCCATCTGCACAGCAAAAAACCCATTCTGAGAAACTCAGACCTTTTTCACTGGCAACAGCTATTTTAGTATTTAAAAGTGTCTTTGAATCTGTCCCGCAGGGCTGTTTTTCCGGAGAAATATCTAATGGATGCATTTTACAAAACAGATCTTTACTTTCAATTCCAAATTTTTCAAGAGCAGCTCTATTGCAATCAATAAAACTGTTTTTATTAAAAACTAACACTATATCATTTGCTAATTCATAAAGAGCGTGCAACTTTACATAGGAAGATTTAAGAGTCTCATCTTGTGCCCCGGATATACTTTCAGAATTTTTTTTTCGTATATTAATAAAATACAAAAGACCTGCCGCTATCATGCTTAATACTATTCCAGTAGAAAGAACCAGCCATGGTACAGACGAGCTGTGATTTTTCTTAAACTGCGATGTTGATTCAAAACCAATAAAAAATTTTTGATCAAAAATAGTAACTTCTGCAATTTTTTTAAAAATTTTACCCTTTGAACCCGTCTGATTTTTCAAACTGTTCATGCTGACATTAATATCTGTATTTTTATCAAAATATACTTTCATATGCTCAAATTCAATCTTTTGCGATATAAAATATACAGACAATGTAAGCAGCATGCCAGATATTAAAATAACAGGGATTTTAAAATTTAATTTAGCTGATCCATCTGATTTCATTTAATATATTCCCTTTTATATCTGTCTTATGCAAAAAAAAACGGAGAAATTCAGAATACATATTAACTTTAACAAGCAGGCATCAGTTTTGACAGCAATTTTTCTATATCAACAGGTTTTGTAAGATAATCGCTGGCACCAATTTTAATATATTTTATGCGATCTCCATCCACATCATTTTCTGTAAGTGCTATAACAGGAACTTTACTAAATTCTGCATCCATCTCCCTTATCTCTTTTATGGCGATTTGTCCATCTTGTTCAAGTATCATAATATCCATAAACACAAGATCTATATCAGGATTCTCCTTAAGTTTGACAAGAAAATCCTTTCCACTACCAGCAACAATTGTTTTTATCCCTTTTTTTTCAAAAATATTAATCATAACAAAAACATTACGCATATCATCATCTACAATAAGTATTTTTTTATTTTTAAGGATATTTTTTTTATCATGAATAAATTCAAGCATCTCTTTTTTATCTTCAGGTAAACCAACAGGTTCCTTCTCAATTACTTCAGGAATACATAAAATAAAAGTACTCCCTTTCCCCTCCCTGCTTGAAAAGTGAATATATCCGCCAAGCATCTCTGCAAAATTGAGGGAAATGGAAAGGCCAAGCCCTGTTCCTCCATACTTGCGGTTAATTGAGCCATCCACCTGTTTAAAAGCCTGGAACACAACATTCTTTTTATTTTCAGGAATACCGATTCCTGTATCATTTATAATAAATGCAATGGACTTTCCAGAATTGTTGGGAATTACCTTTTCACCTGTTTTTTCAGATGAAAACCAACATATCTCTAAACTAACACTCCCTTTATCTGTAAATTTAAATGCATTGGATAATAAATTTTTCAAAATCTGATAAACCTTCTGCTCATCTATCAAAATAGTTTCAGGCAACTCTGTTGATAGACTAATATCAAAGTTAATATGCTTGTTCTCTGCAACAGGTTTAAAAGTTCTTTCCAAAGACGCTACAATATCTTTTAAGGCAATCTTCTCAATCTCAATATCCATTTTACCAGCATCAATTTTGGAAAGATCCA
>JASFBI010000104.1 GCA_030149595.1 Desulfobacterales bacterium | reverse complement strand
CGGGTAGCAAAAACAGACCCTAATGTAGCTTTTATCATCTTCCCAAAATCTTTTTCCCCGGGTTTTTCAATTTTATCTGCCAAAACTCCAAACTTCTCATCAAACAAAGCTGTCTCAATCACCTGTTCATGATTATCCATAACAAGGATCTCTATCAGCTTTTTTTTAGATATTAGAGCAGGCCAGTGTACTATTGCAGGCATTCCATTTGTTGGAGGACTTGTCAGCGTAAAACCAGGAATACTGGAAAGAGCAAGCTCCACAACCTTTGAAGAAAACAGACGGCCAACAAGCTTTTGATCCTTATCCATTACTGAAACCCGAAGCATGGCAAAAGAGGCTTCATTTGTATGGGGATCAATCTGGTCTGAACGTATAAGCTGCACTTCACAAACCTCAAATACATCCTTTCCACCCATATTTTCAAACAAAGTATCTAAAACAATCTTTGCCTTATCTTCTATATCCAAACCCGTTAAAATAACAGTCATGGAATTTTTATATCCACCTAAATTATTTATACAAACTTTAGTGGTATTTGTGGGAGACTCACCTTTTACTCCACTTACAAGCACTCTGTTTTCTCCCTGGGACTCAAGTTTTATAGTGTCAAAACGAGCTGTAACATCCGGCGTCAAATAGTGATGACCCCTTATTTCATAAAGCAACTGGGCTGTTACAGTTCCCACAGAAACCAGCCCTCCTGTATTATCATGCTTTGTTATTACAAAGGAGCCATCATCATGCATTTCAGCTATTGGAAATCCAACATTTAAAAAAGAAGGTACCTCTTTAAAAAACGAGTAATTCCCGCCAGTAGCCTGGGTTCCGCACTCAATGATATGTCCTGCTGCAACGGCACCTGCAAGCTTGTGGTAATCATCTCTTTTCCAGTTAAATTTCCAGGCACAAGGTCCTGAAACCAAAGCTGCATCTGCAAGTCTTCCTCCAACCACTATATCAGCACCCTGATTAAGAGCTTTTGTAACTCCCCATCCTCCAAAATAAGCATTTGCTGATATTGTCTGGGCTTCTGCATCTTTTAAAGAGATATTTTTATCCATATGGATAAACTCCTCCCCGGTCCCCATGAGTTCATCCAAACTACCCATGAGATCATCTCCCTTTATATATGCAATCTTAGGAGAAAGACCGAGTTTTTCTGCTATTTTGCCCAATTCATATGCAAGACCTTCGGGATTTAATCCTCCTGCATTGGATACCACACGAATATTCTTATCAAGACAGGTACCCATAACCTCTTCCATCTGTCTCAAAAATGTAGTTGCATACCCACCATTTGGATCTTTAAGCCGCTTTTTAAATAAAATAGCCATGGTAAGTTCTGCGAGATAATCCCCTGTTAGCACATCTATATGCCCCTGACTTACCATCTCTTTTGCAGCAGACATACGATCTCCATAAAAGCCACTGCAATTTGCGATTATAAGTTTGTTATTTCCCACCATATACCTCCAATATCTTCAGTTTTTGTATTTTTCAACAATTAAAAAAAACGAAAAGCAGCTACCTTCCCTTAAAAATCGGTTTGCGTTTTTCAATAAATGCAGTAATTCCCTCAACAGCATCCTCTGTTGAAGTAAGCTCTAAAAGTTTTTTTGAAAGCAGATCAAGGGCATCTTCAAAAGCCATATCTGCCATTTCATAAAAAGCCTGCTTCCCAATTTTCATTCCAATGGGACTTTTTAAAACCAGACTCTCCAAAATACTCTCTATTTCACCATCAAGATTTTCATAGGAAACAGCCCTTGTAATAAGCCCCATATCAACAGCCTGAACTGCATCTAATTTTTCCCCTAAAAGAATCATCTCCATAGCTTTTTTCCTGGGAACATTTCTAAAAATAAGTGCTCCTATCATCATGGGAAACAAACCTACATTTACCTCGGGAGTACCAAATTTTGCATCATCTCTTGATATAACAATATCACAGGCAAGCATTAAGCCCATACCTCCTCCAAGGCAATACCCATTAACCCTTGCTACAGTTGGTTTAGGAAACCCTGTTATTCTTTTTAAAAGATTGGCATATTTTGAAAACCCCTCAGACTTGCCCTTATTACCCATCATGGAACCTCCCAGATCAGCCCCTGAACAAAATGTTCTATCGCCTGCTCCGGTTATGTGAACAACCCTGACATCTTCAGATTTTTCCGCATCATCAAGATATTTTCCAAAAAGATCCATAACTTCAGGACTTATGGAATTTCTCTGCTTTTCACGATTTATCGTAAAACAAGCTGTATTATTATAAACTTTATAGAGCAAAGGGGCATCAGACATTCTATATCTCCTTTTAATATTCATAACTTCAATTAAAACATATCTTATCAGTAACATCCATGAGGGCGAGCTGAATTTTTCATCCAAATTTATCTTCAAAAATCATGTAAGAAACATATTAATTTCACACCTCTTTCATATAACATACATGGCAGATTTACCTGCCACAACGAAAATTGAAACTCTCATGATTACGGTCTGTTGAACAGAGTTTCATATAAAAACCACAGGGGAAATTAGATACAGAAACACACTTTTTGATTATTCCAATGTTAATTTTAACCACGTTTGAAATTACAATTCATTCCTGTGAACATTGGCAAGCAAATCAACAAATTTATTTTTTAGATATATTCTCTTATGTAATTCCACTCAAAAACAAAGTCAAGAAATCATTATTGTTTATATATTTTTTATATTTAACAAAACATATAAATAAACTACGTGGATAATTCTATGGTCTCCAAACAAATAAACAGACCTTTGAACAACTCCCTTTTTAATGAATCTTATTATTCTAACACACTTGTTTTATTAGAAAGAATTTTTAAATTTGCTATTATTCAAAGGTATAGTAAAAAGAAGGGGAGGGGTTAGAACAAATGTAAAATCAATTATTTAATTTAATAAAAACACGCCAGCAGGCTGTTGCAGAATGCAGATTATAAAAACATATATACAATACAGCCTGCCCATTGCAAAAGATTGTACTGCCTATTTTGTCCAACAGACCGTAATTATGAGAGTTTCAATTTTCGTTGTGGCCTATACAAATAACCATGCTCCGGCCATGCAGGTTATATATAACCTGCATTTTGTTTTGTGCTGTAAAAGCCTGTCATCTGATTTATCAGAACTATTTTATAGTTCAATTATCTGACAGGCTTTTGGCAATAACTTCATATCCATGGATAAGACCTGGTTTTATCTGAACCTTTACCCTTATATTATGACCAACAGTATGAAACTCCCTGACCATATTAAATAAGTTGCTCTCTACAATTTCTGTTTTAATATCCTTCTGGTCTGCACCATGAAACACCGCTTTTTTCTTTAAAAGCATAAAAGCATCATCTACCGCATCATCTGCTGAATAACTCCTGTCTACTCTCTTTTTGAAATTTTCCTCTGGTGCTGCTGCTATACCCTGCTCTGTATCTGCACATACACTCACATCACAAGTGGTTCTGGCAATAGCAGCTCCAATGGCATTTGCCACATCACATTTTGGAACCGATTCTACTTTATTTTTCGCAAAACTGTTTAAATATTTTGTAAGATACAGTCCATGCCCGCCTAAAACCAATATTTTTACTGGTTTTATTTTATAACCTTCACAAACTTCCCGAACAGTATAAACAGGCTTTGAATTTATTTTATCAACAAAATCATCAACCTCTCTTAAAATCCTTTTACACAAGGTTTTCACAATCAGTTGAGCCATTTCACAAACATTTAAATCCATTTTTTCAGCCAAAGGCTCTATTCCCTGCAATGCCTTTTTTTTATCTCCATCAACTATATCACCTAAAACACACAAAGCATCAGTAGGAGTCGGCACATCTCCTCCATATGCCATTGAAAATCCTAAACGATCAGGCCCTATAAAAAGCGTTCTATTCTCAACCTTGACTACGCTATCTCCACCTTGTCCTATAGATAATGACAGCAGTGATCTTATAAGTGTTTTATATTTATGAATTTTAATACCAACTGGTTTAAACACAGGTACACGATTAATCAAAACAGAAATATCTGTGGTAGTACCCCCTATATCCAGCACCACTGTATCCTCATTTTCTTTTGAAAATGCAATAGCACCCATGGTACTGGCTGAAGGACCTGAAAAAATAGTTTGCCCCGGATAATCTATTGATGACTCAAAATTCATAGTCCCGCCATCAGCCTTTAAAATATTTATGGGAATATTTAACCCCTTTTTCTTTAACGACTTTTTTACAGCATAAAAAAACTCTTTATGAACCGGATATACCGCAGCATTTAAAAAAGTTGTTGATATTCTTCTATAAAAATTCAGATTTCCCGAAGTACAGTGACCTAAAAATATTTTAGTAAAATCCTTTTTTAATATTTCTGCTACCTGCTCTTCATGTAAAGAATTCCGTGCTGAAAACTTACCTGCAATACCTAAATATTTTATACCCGATGCTTTAAGCTTCCTGCCAACCTGTTTTATCTCGTCTATATTTACAGCCTCTACTTCACGCCCTCTGTGATCAATAACTCCTGAAACCACATAATAATGCTCACATAGTTTATATAACTTCGGGTCAATGCCAGGCCCTCCCAGAACAATTAATCCTGACTCTGTAATTTTACCCTGTATAATAGAGTTTGTAGTTAAAGTTGTACTTAAAACAATACGACTAATACTATTAGTTGGCACATTTTCAGTTATCTGTTCAAGACATGACAATACAGTTTTAAAAAGATTATCATGCTGTGTTATTATCTTAACCTTTTTAACAAGACCTTTTATATCCAAAAGAACCACATCTGTATGCGTTCCACCAACATCCAGACCAATAATCATAGCAAAATCCTAATGGTTTACTGTTTAAATTATATAGCCCGACAGGTTATTACAAAACTAAACAAAATATTTTTACATCCAATATACAGTGCAAGTCTTTACAATAGACAGCATATATTGTGTATATTGTTTTTAAATATGTATTTTGTCCAATTTCTGCGTTAAAAAAATTTTCATTCTGTAACAGCCTGTCGAAAATAGTTTTTATTCTAATTGATAAAACACATGTCTTATCAACTAAACATTGTAAAATACTTTATTAACCTAAAATAAACAAAATTCCAATAGTTAAATAGCTAAACAGCTAAATAGTTTTTATGCCTGATAAATCTCTTCAGATATTATACCTGAAGCAATTTTTGTAACAGGACCTGTCATGGTTACAAAAAAGTCATCGTCAAGCTTAATATTTAAATCACCACCCTGCATATGAACAACAATTTCATTTCCACACAAACCCAGCCGAAAAGCTACAGCTGCTGCTGCTGCACTGCTGCTACCTGATGCCAGTGTATACCCTGCTCCACGCTCCCATATCTCTATACGTATGCTATTTTGATCTATTATTTCCATTAACTGTACATTTACCTTAAAAGGAAACCTTGGATCATTCTCTATCAAAGGTCCTAAATATCTGGCACTTTTTTCTGTAACTGCTTCTTCAAGAACAACACAATGGGGATTACCTATAGTAGCTGCACAATATTTAATTTTTTTATTTGCTACAACCATATACTCATTTAAAACTTCCCGCACCTCTCCTAAAACAGGTATATTCCCGCTTTGAAAATCAACCTGCCCCATATCCACTTTAACACTGCCTCCTGCCACATTTACCTGTGATTTTACTATTCCTCCTTTTGTATCTATTGTAAAAGTCTCTCCTCCAACCAACCCTAAGTCATTTAAATATCTTGAAAAAATCCTGAGCCCATTACCGCTTTTTTCAGCTTCACTTCCATCAGGATTAAAAATACGCAAGCCAAAATCAGCTTTTTCTGACTTTATAGGCCCCAGAAGAATTCCATCGGAACCTATTCCATAATTCCTATGACAAATAGCTTTTATACAATTCTTTGTAAAACCACTTTTAGTTTCATCAGGATCAATAATAATATAGTCATTTCCAAGCCCATGATATTTAAAAAAGTTCATAGTTATTCCTCAAATCTTTCTATATATTTCAAAGTTTCTTGACAGCAAAAAATCCAGGTTCTATAATTTTAAGTACAAATTCTATCTAATTTACTACTATTTTCTCATATGAAAAAAACAGATTTTTTTTTAAGTTTTATTATATTTTTAATAACGGCCATGGCCGGAGAATGGTTATTCGCATCGGCCACAACAAAAAATGAAAGTTCAATGAACTTAGTCATTTGAACGGACTTTCATATAAAAAAAGGATAGAAGATGATTTTTTTTGATGGAATCTATAAATTAAACAGAAAAAATGATTATCCTGCAAACAGTTCAATTGTACATAACTGCTCCTGGCGTATACAGATAATAGCTTTTAATAACAACAACAAGAAAGTCAGATTTATAAAACCATATGCTCTCGTTGCCACACCTGACAAAAAAAGTTTTTGCCAAAAAAGCTGTGCTGAATGCTTAGTAAAACGTATTTGCAGCAACTTTAATCTCAAACTTAATAAAACCATGTGGATAGAATATTTTCCTAATACAATAGATTCCTTTTATGTGGCAAACTTTACAAAAAAATATCAAGATAATAATGATCCTTTTTACTCCATTAACTGGCGTTCTATTCATACTAATGAACTTTCAGCAATAAGGTCTTTTATAAAAGATATCTGAAAA
>JASFBI010000103.1 GCA_030149595.1 Desulfobacterales bacterium | reverse complement strand
CGTATATTTCTTTGTTATTTCATGTGTTGTTAAATCAAATGTAGCGCTGGTCTCTTTTAAATAAGCTGCCTCTAAACTCAATGACACAAATTTTGCGAGCGGACCTATCCAGCTGCTTTTCTGTTTGTTTGGAAAATATGGGATATAGAGTTTAAACTGTGCCCTTGTAAGAGCAACATAAAAGAGTCTTTTATCTTCTCCTTCCTGTTCAGTTTTGCTCTCTTTTATGCCTGAATTCTTTGTAATATCAATTATTTTACGGGCATTTTTGTTTTTGTCTGCCTGATGATACAGATTATACTGCTGAAAAGGATGCTTTGTAAGACCTCCTCCTATAAAAACAACAGGAAACTGCAATCCCTTACTCACATGCATGGTCATAATCTGGACTTTTTTTTCTCTGGTCTCTGTTTGATGAATATCTGCATCTTCTCCGCCTGCACTTAAGTTTTTCATATTGCAGTCAAGCATGCTCATAATTCCATTAAAATCAAGATTACCTGAATATGCTTCAATTTCAAGAAACTCAAGCAGCTGATTATAATTTGTAATAGTTCTTTCCCAGCCTAAAGATCCTGATTCCCTGAAAATAATTCCTGACTCTTCCATGATAGATTTAAAAAGAGTACTGATTTTTTTTGTCTCTGCATACCTGTTCCACAAAAAAAGAGTCTTTTTTATGGGATGAAATACAGATAATGTATCAAGTTTATACAGATCAGCTGTTTTACAGTTAAAAAAAGGGGTCAGCAGTGCTTTTTTTACATTTGACATATTTTCAGGATCAGCAACAGCACAAAATAAAATATTTAGATACTCTGCTTCAATACTTGTGAACAATCCCGGTTTTTTATAAAATGAATATGGTATCTGTTTTTGTATAAATTCCGGTTCCAATGCTTTTATATCAGGTTTTCCACGCACAAGAATACAAATATCACCATAATTAATATCTCTCTCTTCACCATCTTTTTTTCTGATTACTATTTTACTGTTATGTATAATATGAATAATCTCATCTGTAATAAATTTTGCAAGATAAGGTTTGGCAGCACTTAAGGTTTCACAGGCTTTTAAATCAATAATATTTAAAGCAGGACGCAGGGATTGATCTTCTTTTATGCTTTCTGGTAATTTTTTTTTACCCGGAGATAGAACCTCTTTATAGTTAATGGAAAAAACATCGGATGTTTCGCTGCCAAACCATGTATTACAAATAAAAAGTTTATTAAATATTTCAATAAGTTCTGGTGTAGAACGCCAGTTTTCAGCAAGGGTGTACAGATTGGCTTTTTTATTTTCAGACAGAAATTCCATCTCTTTTTTTGCATCAAGATATGCAAAAATATCTGCACCTCTAAAGGAATAAATGGCCTGTTTTGGATCTCCTATTAAAAAAAGAAAATTTTGATTTTTATCTATCTGATTTTTATCTAAAGGTTTCTCAAGAAATATCTTCTTGAAAATCCTCCACTGAATGGGATCTGTATCCTGAAATTCATCTACAAAAGCCACCTTGTATTTTTGCCGCAGTTTTGTCAAAAGAGTTTCAGAATTTGCACTGTTTAATGCCAGGTCAACATTTAAAAGCATATCGTCATAACTTATCCAGCCATTTTCTATTTTTTTAAATGAAGTGTCTTTTACAAGCTTTTTTATTGACCATATACTGAGAAAATAAACAAGTTTTGTATAAACAGACATAAGGCTTTTTACTTTTTCCACAATTTTTTCAAGGCCAGGACAGTCTGTAATGTTATTGCCTTTTTTAAGCCATTTTACAGGAATAAGCGTATCAATCCCTTTAATATCTGAAGTTTTGGCAGATTTAATCTGATCTATCAATTCAGAAAGAGCATTAAAATCTACTTTTGCGTCGTCCATGTTTTGGAAAAATTCTTCCAAAGGGATTACAATTTTCTCTTTTAATGATTTTTTTGTCCGTAAATTTATATTTAGTTTTTCATAACCCTGGGAAAGTAAAGGATCACAAAGTATAATCTCTTTTAATTCCACAAGTTTTTTTAATAGATCGGATTTTAAACTGTAAAAATCAGTATCTTCAAAATCAGGTATCAGTCTGTCTCCCACACCTGGTTTATATACCCTTGCTGCAATATTTACTATAATTGATAAAAAGGCTTCTCTTTTTTCATTAAAACCGGACAGATTTAATATATCACTAAAATCATCTCCAAAAAAATCTGCCCAGTCCTTTCTCATCTGCTCTTTTAACATATGTTCAAAAAGGGGGGTGTCATTTATAAGCTGGTTTTTAAAAAGAGTCCTGCTCTCAAATGCAAAATCAGTTAAAATAGTATTACAAAAGCCATGTATAGTATAAATAGATGATGTATCAAAGGCATCTAAAGCTGTTTTTAACTTCAGAGTCTCTTTTTTATTTTCTGTATTTTCACAAATAAGTTTTTCCAGATTTTCCCTGATTCTTATTTTTAGCTCACAGGTTGCTTTTTCAGTATAGGTTACCAAAAGTATATTTTCTACCGACAGGTCATCCCGCTCCATTAAAAACCTTGTTACCAGGTTTTCTATGGTATAGGTTTTTCCGGTTCCTGCAGATGCTTCTATTAGTGCATGATTATTTAGACTGATCTTCTTGCAATCTGTTACGGGAATATATTTCATAGTTTATTATTTTTAGATACCAGGTTTAATATTAAATTTAAAAATTAAAAACAGTTAAGAGACTGCTTTTAATTTTTTAAGTGGCTTTTTTGTTCTGAATCGGGAAAAAAATTTTAAATCGGTCGTATACAGTATCAAATACTTTTTCAGATACACATGGTTTTGCCAAAACAGTTGCAATATCTTCTGATTCATGAAAAGCAGATAAAACTTCTAAAAAATAGTTATCTTTTTTTTCGCCATTCTCTTCTTTATTTAAAACATATGGTTTTATGGAGAGTTTTTTTATGGTTTCAAAGGGCATCCAGAAAATCTCTTTTTCGTTAAGAAAATCAGATAATAACTTTTTAAGATAGTTTTCTGCATCCATACCGGATAAATTAAATTTTATTTTTGTAACGCCCCTGTTATAAATCATGTGAAAACATATCTCTGGAGCACTCTCTTCAAAAAATGATTTTTCAGCAAAACAGGCAAGGTAAAACAACAGGGGTTCAAACAGATATTTATCAGGTTCTTTTTGCTTTTTTGCAGACATGGTTAATACAGGTACATGCCATATATTATCACAATCCTTCCAGATCCAGAACAAATCACCGCTTAATTCAACATCTATATCTATGCTTCGTCCTGTATAATCTTTTGTATCTATTTTTAGTTTCAGAGAAGGGATGCTCTTTTTTGGCAGATTATCTGTTCTTGGTATATTTTGTTCTGTATGTTCACCCAGAGTAACTGATCCGTATATTTCTTTTGCTTTTTTCATCTCTTCTAATATTGGAGAAACAACATCCTTAATCTCCACAACCTCTTTTTCCAGCCTTTTTTTGTCATGTTCTGAAAAAACTCCTTCTGGTGTTATGCTTTTTCTTTTGTAATCTTCATAGAGCTTATCCAAAAAATCACTTAGTTTTAAAGAGTTATTAAGAAAAAGTTCATTATCTATCCAGCTTGTTAAAACTGTTTTTTTTATACTGTAATCAAATGGAAACATGGAAAAAAAAGGCTCATCTTCGTTTAATATAGTATTGGATATACTCTCTTTAGAATTTTTTATCCCTGAGTTATAATACAGGCCATACACTGCCGGGTCTTCCATGAATTTTTTAAGCTGTTTTATTCTGATTTTTTGTCTGCTTTTTTTTGAGTCTACGGGGTTTAATATTTCGTTTTTTTCAATATCAGATATAGAAAAATCAGGGTTTAAAGCTTCTATTTTTTTATGATCCTTATCTGAAAAAAAGTTAGTATACCTGTTATATAAATTATTTGTACAAAAACATGAAACGCGGTCAGAAACTGAATAATTTATTATTACATCAGACCAATGAGTTACAGCATCCTGTTTTATATAAGCAAGACTGCTTCCTTTTAGAGGAACTTCCTGTTCTTTAAAAACTTTTTTATTTAAAAAAATTTCCTCATTTATATAATGGACCAATTGATTTACAATAAGACTTTTTTGTAAAATCCTGTCTTTTTGAAGATCTCTTTTAATATAGCTTATATATAATTTTTCTCTTACAGAGAGTAAAATTTCCAAAAAAAGATAACTGTTTCTTTCAGGAATATTTATGTCACTTCTTTTTTTATTGGACAAACGAAGATCCAAAGATGATGTTTCCGGTTTTCCTGGAAACTTTCCCTCTTCTAATCCTAAAATATAAATTATTTTAAAAGGCATTGGACGCATTGGTAAAAGCCCTGAAACAGTAATACCGCTAACAAGATAATCACCTGTTCCACCGGTAACACTGCAAATATTTAACCGGACAAACTCTCTTATTATTTCAATATTTATGGTTTTAGAACACGATGTCAAAGAGAGGTCATCAAAGAGGGATAAATTGTCAAAAGCTTTAATCAGTGCTGTTTCAACCCTTTTTTCACCTTTTTGTTTTTCCGGAATTTTTATAAGTTCCCGGCACACACTAAAAAATATCTCTTTCCACGCAAGGCAGGTTGTTTCTAATTTTTCTATTTTTGTTACACAATAATAAATTGTTTCAACTATTTCGCAAAATTTTTCCATTAATACAATATCGTCTGTATCTATATTGCTAAACGGCACAATATTTTCAAAATAACCAAACTTTTTATTTATGTCAGACTCTTGGGGTGAAGCCATGATTTTTGACATTTTAAGACGTTTTAAACCCTGTTTCCATGTGAACTTTTCAGTATCTGCATACCCCTTTGCTTTTTTTGTTTTATCGTCAAATCCGTGAAATATATTTAAAGCATCTGCCCATTTTACAAAAACCTGAATCTCTTTATAATCTAATTCCCATTTTTCCATAAAACAGGGGTTCAGAATAAGTTCAAATATCTGTTTTCTTGAAAAACGCCCGTCTGTAAGAGATAAAATACCAAGAACAGCAGAACCGTAAATACTCTCTTTTTCTGCATTTGTGTCTATAAGATTATATGAAACAGATTGTGAGTTTTTTTTAAAAACAGAATCAAAGACCGGCTTATAGACCGACATATCCGGTACAAGAACAGCTATATCTAAAAGGCCAAGGTTTTTATCCATGGAAAGGTTATAAATAATACTGTTATATACTGTTTCAACCTCTCTGAATATACCCGGGCATGCAAATATCTGAAGAGATGAATCCTGGCATAAATCATGTGCGGATTCTTTTTCAGAATAAAATGTCGTTATATTATTCTGTATTTTATGTAATATGTTTTCTGCCTTTTTTTCAGTAAAAAAATATGAATTAAATTCATAATCGGTCAATTCACAGAGCATACGAACATTTTCACGTCCCTGTTTCCCCCAGGCTGAAAGTAAAAAATTATCATCTTCTTTTAAAAAAGTACTGTTTTCATCTTCATCTGGTTTTTTTCTTTTTATCCATTTTTTTTCCCAGGGTGTCTTTACATCTTCCCAAAATTCTCTTGAAGGATTTAAGGTATAAATAAAAATATTGTAATACTCTTTTAGATTGCCAATCAAATCTATATGAAACTTAGAAATCTGGGAAAATCCAAAAAGGTGTATATCTTCAATATCTTTTTTTATAATATTTTTTTTATTAAAAATTTCCCGGGAAAAATCCATCAATGAAAAAAAACTTTTTCCTGTTTTTTTACTGTGTTCTGACAAAAGTTTTTTTATTTTCAGATAAAGTGTTTGCTGACAGATTTCCATTCTGTTTTCTAAAGGTATTTCATCTATCCATGACAAAATCATGTCAGTTCTCTGAAACTCATACTCTCTGAAAAGGCCTGCAAGTTTTTCAGATAATTGCCATACTTTTACAGCATAGTTTGTTTTTGCACCCTCTTTTTCTTCAACTCCCATATATTCAATCAGAGGCAGAAAATCTGTTTCAGTTTTTTCTAAGTTTAATAATATATATAAAATTACAGTTTTAAGTTTTTCATTATCAAAAAGGGTTGCAGAAATTTCACCTGAGTTTAACTCAAGTAATATTTTCCACAGTCCAGATTCAAGATATTCCCACTCAATATTCATGAAAACAGAATCTTTTTTTGCCAAAAAAATCTTAATCCATTTACTTAAATTTTGATTTGGAATAATTACCCGTAAAGGTTTTAAAATATTATTATTTCTTTGGCTGTAAAGATTTTCTGATAATTTTTCCGAAAGCAGTTCTATATGGTTGCTAAAAAAAAGTTCTATACTCATATTTTTCTATATTCCCCCTTGACTTGATCTAAAAGCCTGTCTGTTGAAATAAAGTGAACTATATTTTGTTTGGTTTTGGACAATTTCCCAATGCAGAAATTGGACAAATTTTCATTCTGTAACAGCCTGTTGAGAAAAAGTATCGTCCAGAAATACCAGTCCAGATTCAGGAGCAGAGTAGTTTGTGTCATCGGTTAAATAGCTTAAATATTCATCATATTGAATTATCAGATGAAAAGTAAAGCTCAAACCCTCTTTCTAAGCTTCTGAAATTGTCATTTAATTTTATCTGTTTAAGCTTCATATTCTTTTACACCTTAAAAACTTTATTGTTTTGCGATAAGGATAGAATCTTAAACTCATCTATATTTATATCATCGGGTAACTTATCTTTTAGAACAGGTAGTA
>JASFBI010000433.1 GCA_030149595.1 Desulfobacterales bacterium | reverse complement strand
TATAGTTTCACAAAAATCCTCCGGTGTTGACCGGGGGATTTTTTTTGTCCCATTTTATCTGTGTCTAATCATGCCCAATCATCCCATCCTGTAAAATATTCCGATACCTACAAAGATAACGGAAGTTTCACCACAAACCTCGCCCCGCCTTTCACCATATTTCCATTGAAAACTTTTCTTCCGACCCAAAATTTAATAAAACTCCAAGGCTTAACAATTTATGATAATATTTATAGTTGCCCATTTAAAAACTCTTTAAAGTAAATGAACGTAGTTTAACTAATTGAAATAATTAAAAGTATTGACGAGAATCCCTGCCTGTGGTATGTATTTTTTTGATAAAAAAACAAACAAATCAAAAAACGATGACTCAACAGGTTGTTAGAGTGGCAATATTAATATAGTTTGAACTTTGTAAGGCACTGAGCTTTGAAAAAATCAATAGCTGAAACAGCTACCAGTTTTATAAACAGTACTGACCGGCATATTTTTTTAACAGGAAAGGCAGGTACTGGTAAAACCACTTTTCTTAAAAATATATCCAAGCTTACATATAAAAATACAATAGTGGCAGCACCAACTGGAATTGCAGCTATTAATGCAGGCGGCGTGACTCTTCATTCTCTCTTTCAGTTACCTTTTGGAACATTTATTCCAGGTGATTTTATTTTGGATAAGAGTTATGACTTTAAGGTTAATACACCACACTCTCTGATCAGATCGCATAAAATTAATAAAGCAAAAAGGAGTATGCTTAATGAATTGGAGCTGCTTATTATTGATGAGGTTTCGATGTTGCGGGCAGATTTATTAGATGCAATTGATGTGGTTTTACGTTCTGTAAGAAAACAAAAAGATGTTTCATTTGGCGGGGTACAGGTATTGTTTATCGGAGATTTATTACAGCTTCCGCCGGTTGTTAAGGATAGTGAAGGGGAATTGCTTTCTAAATATTATTCGGATATTTTCTTTTTCAATTCAATAGTAATGAAAAATAATCCTCCTTTGTATATTGAACTGGAAAAAGTATATCGCCAGTCTGATCCAGTTTTTATATCGCTTTTAAATAGATTGAGGGAGAGTCGTCTTAACCAGAACGATATAAATTGTCTTAACAGGTATTATAAACCTGGGTTTGAACCTGCTGAAAATCCCGATTCTATTTTTATTACAACCCATAACTGGCATGCAGATGTAATAAATAAAAAGCAAATGAGGGAAAACAAGGAACAATCTTATTTTTTTTCAGCAGAGGTGGATGGAGAATTTGGTGAGCATCTTTATCCTGTTGATGAGAAGCTGGAGCTTAAAAAAGGTGCTCAGGTTATGTTTATTAAAAATGATATTACAGAAAATAGTCGTTATTTTAATGGTAAAATTGGCAGTGTGCTTAATGTAGATCATAAAAAAATTACTATTAGATTTACTGATGAAACTTCTGATACTGAGGTAGAACGATATATCTGGGAAAATATAAACTATACCTTAAATAAGGAAACTAATGAAATTTATGAGAAAGTAATCGGTACTTTTTCTCACTATCCATTGAAAGCAGCATGGGCTGTTACCGTGCATAAAAGCCAGGGTATGACTTTTGAAAAGGCTGTAATTGATGTTTCCAGAGCATTTGTACCAGGTCAGGTTTATGTTGCTCTTTCACGTCTTACATCACTTGCAGGACTTGTTCTTTCTGAAAAAATACCGCTAATATTATTTTCTCAAAACAAAACCCTTATGCAATTTCAACGAATTAAAAAGGATATTAATGTAATTAATACTGAGCTATTAACTGATGTTAACAAATATATGATAAAAACAGTAATGGAAGCGTTTAAATTTGATAAATTGTTGCAAAAGGTTATATATCATATAAGCTCCTATGATAAAGATGAAAAAAAATCAGTAAAACAGCAATATAAAAAAAAAGCTGAAGATTTATTAAAAGATAAAGAAACAATTAAAAAAGTCGGTGTTAAATTTATTAAACAGCTGCCAAATATTGTTTCTGACAGAAAAAATAATTATTTAACTTTACTTCATAAACGACTGCTTGCTGCACAAGGATCTTTTGAACCACTTTTGACAGATATCTCTGATAGTATAAAAAAACAGATCAAACATTTGTACGGGGG
>JASFBI010000102.1 GCA_030149595.1 Desulfobacterales bacterium | reverse complement strand
GTATCAACTCCATCGACCTCAACAAATATATCATCTTCATTAAAATAGCCATTGTCTGGCCCAACAAAGGTGAACGGAAAGGTCGTAGTTGTACCATCACCTGTGTTTTCTGAAAAGCTATAAGCCATAATACCTCCTATTTAAGGCGCCTGAGAGGCCATATAAGCCATTCTTTATAAAAGGCACACAAGTACATTCATAATTTATAAAGTACAGGCACAGAGCCTCTCAGGAGCTAATTATTTAATTCTCTTTAATCTTTCATTCCTTGCTCTAATGCATTAAGAGCTTGATTAATTCCTATCGTTTTAGCGAAAGGCGTAATCTTTCTAACATCCTTTAATAAATCTGAATCATCAGTCTCTCCTACTAACGTCTCAGCAAGAGTTCTGGCTGCACCTGTGGCATCGGTAGCAAGACCAACAACAGGGATATAGTTAGGTCTCATTATCCTACCTCCAGGATGTAAGGAAGATGACATCATATCGTCCGGTAACAGGCCAAGAGTAGCAAGGCCGTCCATTACAGTTTGACCAGCAGCGAGCTGGCCCATCCTTGACATTACATCATAGACAGTTCTACTTGAAGCAAGATGCTTCTTAATGTATTCATCTTGATCTTCTCTACCAAGAGCATTCTGGAGTGTCTGGATAGAGAGTGCAGCATACGCCATTGCAGCAGAGTGTAGAAAGATTAAGCTACCTGCTATTCTGTCATGTCTTATGTCATGTACAAGTTGTTTCTCAAGAGATAATAAAGAGAAGCTACGGAACTGGGTTATTGTCTGACCTAACCACTTGTGCATAAACATAGGAGACTCTCCTATCATAGGACGTTGCATGTCAGCAGCTATTAGTCTGTGCATTCCTATCTGCAGTCTCTCTTGCATCTCTGCTCCCATCTTACCAAAGTTGAATAGTCTTATCTCTCTTCCATTAAAGATATCAGTTGCAGGATTACCTTTCATCCAAACTTTAAGATCATCAAGAAAGCCATCAGACCAACCTGCTCGATTGATATTAGCTTCACTTAAGGCAGCACCTGAACCCTCAACCCATTTCTTTATTTGGCTACCAAGGCTTCTGACTGCCAGCTTCTCACCTGTGCCTTGTACTGCTCTGAAGCCTGAAGTAATCTCTTGTATTCGTTGTCCTTGTGCAAGTGCATTATCCATGAGTTCACCAAACTTATTACCAACTGCTGACTCTTCAAGGTTGTCTACTCTAAGGCCATTTGGATATAAAACAAAATCCTCGCCTGTATACCCCATAACCTCTTCTAACTCTTTTAGATCAGAACGTTTAAAGAGTCCACTATACTTACCACCTTCTCTTAGGCTCTTAGTCCCCATAATAGCACCAAGGTCTTTACAAGCTTCAAGATTATTCTTTATACCTCTTTGGACTGTACTTCTTGCAAGTTCAGGTATAGATGCAGCCCCTACAAATTGCAATCTTATAAGATTTGTAATATCTCTTAACCTACTAAGGTTTCTTACAAAAGGACTATGTGCATCTTTATTCAACGAACGCCCATAGGCAAGGTCTACACCATCTTTTAGTATCTGTATCTCTTTTCCTATCTTCACTGGATTAAATCCGTTATTATGAGCATTCTTCTCTATGTCTGTAATAAAGTCAAAAACCTGTGCTTTTGTCTTGAAACCAAGCTTAGCAAAGGCTGCTCCCCCTGCGGCGTCTCTTGTATAAGATTCCATCAGCTTAGGGAGATCACTATCAATAAGATCAATCATCTTCAATCCATTCAGCTCTGTATCTAATGATGGGTATAAAGATTTCTTAGCTCGATTAGATATGTGCTGCCTGATTTCACTTTGTAATGAAGTCTCAAGAAAGTCATCAATAGTAGCTTGATCTACTCCTGCTTCTTTCAACTGCTCTGCAAGTTTATCTACATCCTTATCAGTTGAATGCTTTATAGTATCTGTCATAGTAAGAGTATGGTCTTTGGCTCTGGCTATATACCCGTCTGCTACTCTGTCTGCTAAATTCTTATTCAACTTAAAGTGTCCTTCTTGATAAGATAAAGACAGTAAATCTCTTACCTTGTCATTACCATGCTGTTTTACTGCATACTTAATTTGAACATCATCCAAGATTACAGGAACATAATTACTATCAAGATCAAGATTTTCAAAGCCAGCTTCACCTGCTTCTGACCTAATCTTACCAGCAAGTTTAAGCTGTTCTCTTACCCCCTCTGCTCCTTTAATCACAGCAGGAGAGTTATATAAACCAGGATGTTTTACTTCACGCATAACCATCTTATGATAAGCAGAGAAATTCTTTCTTTTCATTAAGAGAGCTAATCTCCCTATTCCCTGTTCTTTACCCCACTCTTCCAATCCTTCATTTGTACGATTACGCATAGCCGATCTTATCTGATTATGATAGTTCCTGACTCTTGCAGCTACTGTTACCTTTGCAGCAGTCCCACCTTGAGGAGCTTCAAAGAGATGATAACTAAATCCTCTTATAGCAAGATCATCCGAGTTAGATGTAATCGTTTGAGCAGCATATATCTTTTCTGATGCAGCGTTAGGTTTTCCTAAGAATTGACGACCTCTCAAGTCTTCCGGCATATTACTTCCATCATATGCAAATCTTGCAAGGTTACGTTGTTTATCAAAGTTAAAATCATATATATGATGCAAAGGACGTTCTCCTGCTTTCATAGCACCAGCAGTCCCAAGCTTAGTTGCTTCTGGTACAGGTACAGTTGTTGGCTCTACTACTGCTTCAATCTTTGCTTCTCTTACAGGTGCAAGTCCTTCAAGCTGTCTATCAAGCTCAACCTGTTTTACAGGAAGCTCTTCATCACCATAGACAGTAGCAATCTTTTCCTTCTCTGGTAATTGCTTCCACTTTTTTAAAGAGTCTCTATTTTTCTTTGCAGCATATAAAGTGATTTCATGCTCTCTCATCTGAAGCCCAAGAGTAGCTCTTACTTGTTTAGCAGCATCTGCCTTCTCTGCTAACTTCTTCTCGAAGGCACGTTTGGCAGCAGCTATCTTTCTTTTATATTTAACTTCAACCTTCTTAATTTCTACTTGTCTTTCTTTGCGTATATCTTCTAACTGAACTTCTTCTTTCCAAAGCTTAGCTACCTGCTTCTTACTGTTCTTTGCCTTTTCAAGATTCTTTTCAACTACAGTAATTCGTTTCTTTTGTTTAAGAATACGTTGTGAGAAGGAATCTATAATCTCTGTCTTCTTTGCATTAACTTCATCTACATATTCTCTTTCTTTTATACTAATCTTCTGTCTTGCTTCAGTAACTTCACCTTGTGCTGTACGGATCTTTTCATTCTCTATATCAACTTGTTCCCTTATCTTAAACATCTTCTTACGAATTTGTCTAACCTGTCCTTTTGTTAAAGTATTCTTTGTCTCACGAGTGAGACTTTGCTCATGCTTATTAAGTCGGGCTTGTATAGTCCTCATATCAAGTTCTGATACAGGAGCTTTTACTCTTGCATCTTGTAATATCTCATCAGCTACTATAGCGTCTGCGTCCCAGTGAGCAGCTTCATCAATCATGTCAGCATGTTTAGCAAGTTTTGGATTTTTAACTCTTGTTAAAGGACTTAAAGCAGCACCAATTATAGAACCCGTGCCAAATGCCATTATAACATCTGAAGCTTTAGACTGAGTATTCCCTTGCATTAAGATAGTTTCTAAGGCTGCATTCTCAAAACCTGACATAGTAGCAACTCTTAGAGCTTTAGCAACTCCTGTCAGCTTAGCTCCCCAACCAATTTCACCTGTTACTGCACCAAGAGCTAATCCTATTGGGTCAATTAAGCTAAAGCCAAGAGTTGCAGCAATCCCTTTGTAGCCAGCTTGCCCAATAGCTTGTAGCCTGTCTTTGTCTTCTTGAATATATTTCTTACGAGCAATAAACTCCTCTTCTGATTTACCTTCAGTGAGGTATTGTTCTTCCTCTGGTGTATAATCTTCTTGAAGAGCCTGTTTAGTTTGATCATCAATATTCCATTCAGTATCCTCTTCAAATTGTGCTGATCTTCTATCCCATATTCTCTTCATAGCAAAAGGCGACATTGCTTCTTTAAGAGCAGCACCGGCAAAATCTTTCTCTTCTCTTGCTTGTTCCGCAATATAGACTAAGTCGGAGGAAGGCAAGGGCTGGCCATATCCTAATTCATCATAGTAATTATTCATTACCTCCTCCTTTAGAATTTATAATTATCATCAGCCTTATGGTTAAAGCTATTATCAACGTCCCCTTTGACTATCACATACCAACCATCATTATTATTAATCTTCTTTGCAAACTTCTGACTTACTTTGTCTGTTATAAAATCAGAGGAGAATTTAACCTTTGCTCCTTTGCCAAATCTATACTCTTCAATAACAGGAGCCCCTGTAATTTCTAAGGCAGCTTGATTATATCTTGATAGCCTACGGTTAAGAAGGCCACGAGAAATCTTATGATTTACTTTTATAAAATCTAAAGCAAGTATCATACCTTCAACGGTCCTCCCTGCATTGGCTGCTGCCTTTGCTTTAGGATTTTTATTGATTGCTTTAGCACCACCATTGTATGTAAGGTCGGCCCAGAATACTTTTTCCATCTCCGTCATATCTTTCCATTTATTAAGTTTAGATGAAGCTTGCTTAAATGAATCATCAAATAAATTTTGAAGCATAACCTCTTCTTGATCTTTAGTGATACCCTTGCTTATATCTATATGAACCCCTTCAACAACAGGCCATTTATTCTTATCCTTTTCAAACCAAACTTTAGGTATTTTAATTCCATGCCCTATCTCTTGATTTGACATACTACTGTCTGGCCCAGTCCCTTCTATAGAATCAAAGGGCATAAACCTCTCATCAGTAGCTGTCCTGACAAGTCCTTTAGCGTTTTCAACACGTTTAATATCTTCAAGATGCTCACGTCTCGCAGCTTCTTTTGATACAAGAACACCCAGAGAGTCGTCATCATACCCTTGTTCAGAATCAGCAGCAAGCTGTTCTTGAGCTGCAATATCTTGATCTTCTGTTTCAAGGCTATAGTCTGTGCCATCCCATAAATCTAAATCTTCTGTATCTTTAATCAAGCTGGTAAGTTCATATTCTTCTAACCCCTCATAAGTCTCTGGTACTTGCTCAGGTGCAGGTTGTTTAATCACAACTTCTGCCACAGGCTCTGCTGTATCTTGTTCCTCATTAAGAGGGTCAAGTAATCTCTCTCTTAATGTAGTATCTTTACCATTAAAAAAGCTAACTACCGCATCTATGCTCTCTTTAATTCCCACCTTGCCTCCTTTTCCTCCAAGGATTATATGATACATTTTTATTCCATGGATTATATAATGTTCCTCCTGCCTTTTGTTGTTCTTTGATTTTACGTTGACTCTCTGTTGCAGCCTTTTCAAGTTCAACTTTACGCTTGTTTGCAATTGCTTTGAGCTTACCCAAACTCTTAAAGGTTCCGGGAATATTTCCAAACTTGGTTCTAAGAGACATTGTTTGGGTTCTTGGATTGGTAACAGGAAACACATCATCAATAGTAAGCCCAAGACCATCAAGCATAGGTACAAGCCTTTCTCTCTCCGAGTACACAAAAGCTTTAAAGGCTTCTTTAAATCTTGATGGATGCAACTTTGTTGCTGTTTGAAGCTGCTGTGGAGAGCCTTGTAATCTGAGTCCTCCTGCATTTGTCCAGCCCTCCTTTAACCAATGTGATACCATGTCTATACTTGAGTCGCTTCCAGGCTCTGGGTCAACCATTATCTTCTTTCTGATTTCTGCATCTATATAATTTCCTTGCTTTTCAGGTATATCTTTTCTCCACCAAAAGTACTCCTGTTTATCCCTTACTTTTTCTACTGCTTTTTTAACAGCTTTAAAATCAATAGGCACAGGGTTCTTAGTTAGTAACTGAGCCCTGTCTAATGCCACAGCATCCGGTATCTGCATGTCTTTAAGATGATAGAAGTTACGTATGGTCTTTGCATCTTTGCCACCCAAAGAGTCAAGATATTCACTTTTAGTCCCTATTGACATAGCTTCATAAGTGTCCATGGCTCTTTGTGCAGTAGATGACAATCTAACTATCTCTCTACCATTCTCTGTTTTTATTGTTTCAGAGACTGCTGGGATATTTAATGTTGCCAGATTATGTAAGTCAGAAGTAATAGAATCTATAAGGGCATCTGACTTAACAGACATGTCAGTTACATGTGCAATAAGCTGGGTCTCCTTGCCCTTAGTGTATTTAATTCTTTCCTCCTGTGGTAGTTTCATTGCATCTTTTTTAATACGATCTCTTCCTATTTCTAAGGTTTCATTGAATGCTTTTTGAATATCCTTCTTCTTATATTTATTCTGTAGATCAGTTGCATCTGGATCCATAAGGTCTTCTTTAATCTTACCAGTTTTATAGTTAGATGCAATAATCTTATTTCTATTCTGAAGATGATACTCTACCTTTGCTTTTGACATGAATTTACCATCAAGAGCTTTATTCCTTTTATCAACTTTTGTTAAGAACTCTTTTTCAGTTATAGTCCCATCATAGTAGCCAGTAGTTAAAGCATTGGTTTCAACAGCTAAAGCAACAGCATTAGTTGCTCTCTCTTCATCACACAATCTGTCTTCCACCTTTTGTATTCTTCCACTTCGAGTATAGATAGAAACATTATGGTCTCCCATCCAATACTTAGAAGCTTTAAT
>JASFBI010000101.1 GCA_030149595.1 Desulfobacterales bacterium | reverse complement strand
TTGAGCTCGCTGATGATATAGATGACGTGGATACATCAGATGATGATGAAGAGCTGATTGAGCTCGCTGATGATATAGATGACGTGGATACATCAGATGATGATGAAGAGCTTGAACTCGCTGATGATATAGATGACGTGGATACACAAGATGATAAAATACCTGATGTAAAAATTGACCAGGAGACTGCTGATTCAATAGAAGAAGATTTAGAAGCTGCTCTGGAAATTAACAAAGAGACTGAAGAACAAGATACAGCAGATATTAAAGATAAAGATACTAAAAGAGATGGGTATAGCCTTGCAATTACCTTAAACAGACCTTTTGATAAAAAATTTAATAACAAAGATATAAAGGTTGACGGGGTTTCTGTTTCTCAAAATAAGATAGATGATGCCATTGAACGAATTATAAATAAAATCTATGCAAAAAAAATAGAAACAATTCTTTTTGATGTTATTGAAAAAAAAGTATCTTTGGAAATAGAGAAGATAAAAACAGTGCTAAAGAATAAGTTTTAATCTGTTACAATTTAACTTTGTAAAATGTGTCTTTTTTTATATGAAACTCCGTCCAACAGACCGTAATCATGAGAGTTTTAATTTTCGTTGTGGCAGATAAATCTGCCATGTATGTTATATGAAAGAACGTAAAAGTAATATGTCTTTTTCATGATTTATTGTGGGCAAACTTAGATGAAAAATCCAGATCGGCCTAATGGCCGTTATATAAAAAATAATTAAAAATAAAAATTTATTTGCAATATATGCGGGGATTATTTAATAATCCCTTTTTTTATTTAAAAAAGTAATATTGTAAAAAATAAATTAATAGTCTGTTTATAGTTTACTATAGATTGTTACATAAATAACTTTACAGCCTTTATGCTTTAAAAAATAATGATTTCTTTTACAGGTAAAATTTAAAACTTATTTTGTAACAACCTATAAAATTAAGGATAGTTTATGAGTACAGAACTTATTGATAAGGGTTATGAACCGTTAGAGGTTGAAAAAAGATGGTATGATTTTTGGGAAAAAAACAAAATGTTTGCAGCAGATGAAGATACAAAAAAAAAGGGGTACGGAATTGTAATACCTCCGCCTAATGTCACAGGTGTTCTTCATATGGGCCATGCTTTAAACATTACAATTCAGGATATACTGTGCAGGTACAGAAGATTACGCGGAGACAGTGTCCTATGGTTGCCCGGAACAGACCATGCCGGTATTGCCACACAAAATGTTGTAGAACGGGAACTCTCAAAAAACAATATTAGCAAAGATGAAATAGGAAGAGAAAAATTTATTGAAAAAGTATGGGAATGGCGGAAAGACTACGGAAGTGCTATAATAAATCAGCTAAAACGCCTTGGTGCTTCATGTGATTGGGACAGAGAACGCTTTACCATGGATGAGGGACTTTCAATTGCTGTAAAAAAAGTATTTGTCGAACTTTATAAACAGGGAATGATTTATAAAGGAGACTATATAATAAACTGGTGTCCAAGGTGCCAGACTGCTCTTTCTGACCTTGAAGTTGAACATGAAGACCTTGAGGGAAACCTGTACTATATAAGGTACCCCATGAAAGATGTAGATAAGCACCTTATTGTTGCTACAACAAGACCTGAGACTATGCTGGGAGATACTGCTGTCGCTGTTAACAATAAAGATACCAGATATTCTGATATGAATACAGACTCTGTTATTCTTCCTATTGCAAATCGTGTTATTCCTGTAATTTACGACAATTACGTTGATACTGAATTTGGAACAGGTGCTTTAAAAGTAACACCTGCTCACGATCCCAATGATTTTGAATTGGGAGTACGTCATAAACTGGAAATAATTAAGGTTATAGATGACCAGGGCAAAATGACAGAGCTTACAGGAAAATATAAGGGGATGGACAGGTTTACATGTAGAAAAGAGCTGGTAGAAGAATTAAAATCTCTTGGCCTTCTTGAAAAAATTGAACCAATAACCCATGGGGTAGGTCATTGCTACAGATGTAAAACCATCGTTGAACCTAATTTATCAAAACAGTGGTTTGTAAAAGTAAAACCCCTTGCCCAAAAAGCTATTGAGGCATGTAAACAAGGTAAAACAAAAATAGTTCCTGATACTTGGACAAAAACCTATTATGACTGGATGTATAACATTAAAGACTGGTGCATATCCCGCCAGATATGGTGGGGACATCAAATTCCCGCATGGCAGTGTAATGACTGTAAAAATATTATGGTTTTAGAAAAGGCTCCGTCTGTTTGTGTAAAATGTGCATCCCTTAATCTTTTTCAGGAGACAGATGTTTTAGACACTTGGTTTAGCTCTGCTTTATGGCCATTTTCAACTATGGGGTGGCCTGAAAAAACAAAACTTCTTGAAAATTATTATCCCACAGCTGTTCTTGTAACAGGGTTTGATATTTTATTTTTCTGGGTTGCGAGAATGATGATGATGGGCATCCATTTTATGGATAATGTCCCCTTTAAAGATATATATATCCATGCTCTTGTTAGAGATGAACATGGTAAAAAAATGAGTAAATCAAAGGGAAATGTTATAGATCCCCTTCATATAATAGAAAAATACGGAACTGATGCTTTCAGGTTTACTTTAACAGCCTTTGCTGCCCAGGGCAGAGATATTAAGCTTTCAGAAGACAGGATTGAAGGTTACAGGCATTTTATAAACAAACTCTGGAATGCAGCAAGGTTTTCTTTAATGCATATAAATGAAAACTGCCAGTCTTTTGATTATAAGCATCTCTCTTTACCTGACAAATGGATTCTCTCTGGATTACGGCGTGTAACAGAAGATGTAGAATCTGCTATTGAAAATTATCAGTTTAATGAAGCAGCATCTGTTCTATATCAGTTTGTATGGCATCAATTCTGTGACTGGTATCTTGAAGCCGCAAAACCGGTATTATATGGAAAATATGGTACTGATAAAGAAAAAACAGGCAAAGCTGTTTTATATACAGTATTAAAAAACACCCTGATTCTTCTTCATCCTTTAATTCCATTTGTTACAGAAGAGATATGGAGTAAATTACCAAATAGAGAAGGCTCCATTATGAAGGCTGTGTTTCCACTGGATAACCCTTCCACAAAAAAAACAGTTACTGTTTATAAAGAAGCAGAAGAGCATATGGAGTTGCTGATAAACATTATTACCGGCATAAGAACAGTGCGTGGAGAAATGAATATTCCACCTTCTTTATCTCTTAATGTTATTGTGCAGTCAGCAGATGAAATCGTGAGAAAAACATTAAAAGAGCATAAAAATATTTTATTAAACCTTGCAAAGCTTGATGAAATAACCATTGAAAAACCAGGAAGCAGACCTGCAAAAGCAGCCACAGCTATAGTTGATTCTTCAACTGTTTTTATACTTTTAGAAGGTATTGTGGATTTTTCAAATGAAGTTTTACGGCTTTCAAAAGAGATTAAAAAAGCTGAAAAAGAACTTATTACCATGTCAAAAAAACTTGCCAATGAGAGTTTTTTAAGCAAAGCTCCTGTTGATGTAGTGGATAAAGTTAAAACAAAGCATGGAAACCTTTTACAAAAAACAGACAAGCTAAAATTTAACCTTAACAAAATAAAAGAATTTCAGGACGAATAAAAACATGGATTTACTTGATAATTTATTGGATTTATCCATACAGGAAGATATCGGCCCAAGAGATATAACTACAGATAATATTATTGATAAATATATGCAGGGTTCAGGATATATTATAGCAAAACAGGATATTGTTGCAGCAGGAATATCAGTTGCTAAAAAAGTTTTTTCCACTTTTGACCCTGATGCGGTCTACTCTTTTGAAGTTTGTGATGGAGACAAAGTACCCTTTGGCCAAAAGATATTGCAGATATCAGGAAATTTACGGGCCCTTTTAAAAGGTGAAAGAATAGCACTAAATTTCCTCCAGAGACTTTCAGGCATTGCAACTTTTGTACAAGAATACGTTACTCTGCTTGACGGTAAAAAAGTAAAGCTTGTGGATACAAGAAAAACAACCCCTGGATGGCGTGCTCTTGAAAAACATGCTGTCCGTGCCGGTGGAGCATATAACCACAGGTTTGGATTATATGACGGAGTTTTAATCAAAGATAATCACATTGCTGTTTCAGGTGGGATACAAAAAGCCGTTAACAAGATAAGAGACTCTGTCTCCCACCTTGTTAAAATTGAAGTTGAAACAAGCAGTATCTCTGAGGTAAAAGAGGCATTAGATGCTGGTGCAGATATCATAATGCTTGATAATATGGATATAGACATGGTCAAGACAGCTGTAAAGCTTATCAATAAAAGAGCTGTCTCTGAAGTATCAGGAATGGTTACCAAAAAAAATATTAGAGCTTATGCTGATACAGGTGTGGATATAATATCTGTAGGTGCTTTAACCCATTCAGCCGTAGCTGTTGATCTGAGCATGAAGATAAATAATGTCTGAAAAATGATACCCATAAGAGATACCATACCTTCAAAAAAACTACCCTGTTGTAAATAATATCATTATTGCAATAAACACTGTTCTGTTTATTGCAATAATTTTTCATGGCAGATCTTCTGACATGTATATGTTTACTTATGGTCTTGTTCCTGCCCGTTATTTTAATGATACATATAGTGCCTATTTTTCCTTTGGACAACAGGTTGCTTCTTTTTTTACCTTTATGTTTCTCCATGGCGGTTTTTGGCATCTTCTTGGCAATATATGGTCTCTTTATATTCTCGGAGACAAGGAAAAAAACACCTCGTTTTCAGGTTATTCATTTTAATGGTGTGGAAAATGACCTGAATTTATATGGATATTTAGAAATTTCTCCCTAACATAAATTCATTAAATCGTTTTATTTCCTTTTTGTTCATGGTATACTTCTTTTAAATTTTTTGATAAATATTTTAAAATCAATATACCCTGCCCATTAAATATGAAAAATAGTAATTCAATTGTAGTTTTAAACTTTTTATTAAATGGTAAATATTTTGCCATAAATATTTCTGAAATTACTGAAATAAATTTTATACCTGAAATCATCCCGTTATACGGAGCAGATGCTATTTGTGCAGGATTAATTAATCTTCATGGAGAATCTGTTCCTGCAATCCACTCAGACCTTATTGTAACGGGGGAAAAAAGTAAAAAAATTTCAACAATGTTTATAGCATTAAAAAAGGAAAAATGTTCTGCCTGTCTTTTAATTGAAAAAGTTACTGGTTTTGAAAAAATTGATGAAAAAAAGATATTAGATACTAAAAATTTAATCATAAAATATGACAATAATATTATAAAATCCATATATTTGAAATCAGAAAAACAGATACCCATATTAAATACAGATTATATCTGTCATAAAATAAAATTTTACAAAATATTAAACAATGGACATTAAACAAAATAACTACTTTTTTCTAAAACTTACTCAATTTGTTGAAAATTATTGTGGTATATCTTTGTCTGACAAAGAACACAAACGGGTTATGTCTATTATATCCAAGAGACTTACAAAAACTAATATAGTTTCTGCAACTGAATATATAAATCATATTACAAATGTTAAAGGAGCAGATGAACTTAAAATATTTATAAATAATATTACAATCTCTGAAACATATTTTTTTAGAGATAACAACCAGTTTAACGCACTTACAAATTATATTATCCCTGCTGTTTTAAAGAGAAAAAAAGAAAAAAAACTTAAAATATGGTCTGCTGGTTGTTCTTCGGGAGAAGAGACATACTCTATAGCAATAGCACTGCACAAAGCAGATCTGTTTGATAAATTTGATGAAATCAAAATAATAGGATCAGATATAAACTCCTATAACATAGAAAAAGCAAACTCAGGAATATTTTCAAAGCATTCATTTAGAGGAGTCAATGATACTATAATAGAAAAATATTTTTCTGAAAACAGTGGAAAATATTCAATTATTGATCAGGTTAAAAAAAAGGTAGAGTTTAAAATATTTAACATCAAAATTGATCAGAATAAAAACAATAATACATTTTTAAAAAACATAGATATAATTTTTTGCAGAAACGTAATAATATATTTTGATAAAACCATAATAAATAATATCCTTAAAAATTTCTATAAGCTTCTTGTTCCAGAAGGATTTCTTATTTTAGGACACAGTGAAACCCCTGACATTTTAGGTGAAAATTTATTCATACCAATAAAAACTGATAATACATTTATTTATAAAGTTAATTATCCACCTGATAATCAACAAAAAAAAAATATTATCCAGCTGCTACCATCTGATAATAATAAAAAACAAACTGATATTTTTGACAATTTATTAAACCTCTATCTGACAAAAGACTATTTAAAAGCAAAAAATCTTATAGAAAAATACTACAGTAACACCAGTAATATAAATATATTAACTATATCTGCCATAATGGCCATTAATAGAGAAGACTTCAAACAGACATTTGGATTTGTTGATAAAATTTTTTCCATCAATGAATTTTCTCCTGAAGCTTATTTTATTAAGGGCCTTGTTTATGAAGAGAAAAAAAAAACAAACAAAAGTGTAAAAGCATATGAAGCATCAATATTTTTAAACCCTTCGTTTTTTATGTCCTATTTCAGATTAGCTCAAATTTATCAAAAAGAAAGAAAATATAAAAAGGAATGAATAACATGCAATAAAGCCCTCTCTATTATTGACAAACAAGACGTTAATCTATTTTGTATTCTTTCAGGGGGATACTCTAAAAAGACAATAAAAACGATCTGTACA
>JASFBI010000432.1 GCA_030149595.1 Desulfobacterales bacterium | reverse complement strand
AAAGGGGTGCTGCTTCAAATGCGGCATATGAAAATAAAAAGGGTTACAACTCCTGAAAAAGCTTATATTATAACATCAATGCTGAAAAGTGCAGTTGATGTTGGTACAGGAAAATCATTAAAGCAAAAAGGGATCAAGTTTCCTGTTGCCGGAAAAACAGGTACAACAAATAAAAATAATGATGCATGGTTTGTAGGTTACACTCCTGATATATTAGCTCTTGTATGGGTGGGTTTTGATAAAAAAAAATCAACATTTTCATCAGGTGCCTCGGCAGCCATGCCTATATGGGCTGATTTGATAAACAATATCCCCATGTATATAACAAAAAGAGATTTTCCTGTTCCAGAAGGTGTCTGTTATGCTAAGGTATGTAAAAAAAGTGGTAAAATTTCCGTTAAAGGTGCCTGTCTTGATACTGAAATAGAAGTTTTTTTAAAAAGCAGTGCTTCTTTACATGAGTTTTGTACTATTCATAAAAAAACAGGGTTTTTTGAAAAAGTAAAAAAAATATTTAAGAAATAAAAAATTATTAAGCTTGTTTGCAGGCTGTTATAAAGTGAATTTGATAAATCAGCATATTATAACAGCCGGATGATATTTAAATAGTGTCCAAACAGAAACGAAAAAAACTGGTTTTCGTTCAGACACTAAATCTACCTTTATAAATTATATTGATTTTAATTTCTTTTTCAAACGTGAAACAGACTCATCATTGAGTTTTATTATTTCATCTGTTTGTTCCTGGGAATAACCTAAAAGATCTCTTATTATTTCTTCTGTATGTTGTCCCAGATCAGCAGGTGCTTCAGCCTCTCCCTTTATCTCTTCGCCCATTTTAAATATAGAGCCGATGGTTTTGTATTTTTCTCCGTGTACTTCCATCTCCTTGATCATATTATTGTGCTTAACCTGGGGATCATCTATTACTTTGTCGTAAGTTACAACAGGACCACATGCAATGTCATTTTCATCCCTTAGAATTTTAACCCACTCATCTGTGGTTTTTTCTAACAGTGCTTTTTCAAAATGCAGATCAAATTCAGCTCTGTTGGCCATTCTATTGGCAAGTTCTGAAAATTTTTCATCTTTAAGCATCCAGTCAAGACCCACTAAAGAGATAACAAGGTTTGCATCACTTGGCCCCAATGTCAGGTATCCGTCTTTTGTGGGATATACTCCATATGGAGAGATCATAATATGGCGGTTGCCCTGTGGCCCTGGTACATTGTTTGAAAGGAAGTAACTTTGAAACATAACCTGCTGCATCAAAAGAAGTATGTCTAAAAGGTTTGTGTCAACTTTCATTCCTTTTTTGCTGTTGTTTCGCTGAATAAGGGCAGCCATAACAGAAAAGACACCAAAAATTCCTCCGCACATATCAGCAAAAGCTACGCCTCCAGGAATAACAGGAGCTCTTCCTGGTTCGCCGGATAGACTTAATATGCCGCTTTGTCCGCATGCTATAATGTCATAGGATGGATAATCCTTGTATGGTCCTGTTTCTCCATAACCGGAAATATTGCACCTGATAATTTCAGGATTTATTTTTTTCAGTGTTTCAAAATCAGTTCCCTGTCTTTCAGGAACACCTGCTCTGGCATTTGAAATAACTACATCGGAAATCTTTACCAGATCATACAGTACTTTTTTGCCCTCATCTGAACTAAGATCAAGCACCAGACTCTTTTTATTACGATTAAGAGAGAGTGTGTAGTAGAGAAAAGGAGACATTTTTTTTTCACCTAAGCGTAAAATATCACCTAATGGAGATTCTATTTTAATGATTTCTGCACCAAGATCTCCCAAAAGCATTGTTCCAAAAGGACCCGCATGGGCCTGTGTCATGTCGAGAACTCTTATTCCTGATAAAGGACCTTTTATTGCCATAACTAATTTCCTTTCTTAAAAAAAATCTTTTAATCTATACACAAATTAATTTTTTATATCTTAAATCAGTTTGTGTTATATAAAATTTTACTCTATTTCTATATATAAAATAGAGTAAAAGCTACTGTACTTTTTAAGTAATAAATACACTTAACAGTTTGTATTTATTTATAAATCACTTTTATATTAAGCTACTCATAAGAGATTTGATTATATTTATAAACAATGTTTATAGATTTTGTCAAGATTTTTTTTAAGAAAGGAAAT
>JASFBI010000431.1 GCA_030149595.1 Desulfobacterales bacterium | reverse complement strand
CAGGTTCTTTCAAGAAGAACAAAAAACAATCCCGTGCTGATAGGAGAACCTGGTTTGGGAAAAACAGCTAGTGTAGAAGGCCTTGCCCAGCGTATAGTGAAAGGAGATGTGTCTGAAACTTTAAAAAACAAACGTCTTGTTTGTCTTGATATGGGTGCATTAATAGCTGGGGCAAAATACAGAGGTGAATTTGAAGATCGTTTAAAGGCAGTGTTAAGAGAGATTGAAAATGCCAACGGAGAGGTCATTCTTTTTATTGATGAGCTTCATACCCTTGTGGGGGCAGGAGCAAGTGAAGGGTCCATGGATGCTTCTAACATGCTGAAACCTGCTCTGGCAAGAGGAACATTAAAATGTGTTGGGGCAACTACATTAAATGAATACAAAAAATATATAGAAAAAGATGCTGCTCTTGAAAGACGATTTCAGCCAGTAATGACACTCGAACCATCAATAGAAGATACAATCTCTATTTTAAGGGGGCTTAAAGAAAAATATGAAGTTCATCATGGAGTCAGGATAAAAGATTCTGCTATTGTTGCTGCTGCAACACTGTCATCAAGATATATAGCAGATCGCTTTCTTCCTGATAAGGCAATAGATTTAATAGATGAAAGTGCATCCAAACTAAGAATAGAAATAGACAGCATGCCTGTTGAAATAGATGAAGTACAGAGAAAAATAACACAGCTTGAAATAGAGAGAGAAGCATTAAAAAAAGAGACGGATAAAGGGTCAAAAGATCGTATTGATAAACTTGATCAGGAACTTGAAGTGCTAAAAAATGAGCTTTCTGAAAAAAAGATTCACTGGCAAAAAGAAAAAGATATTATAAGTTCCATAAGAAAGACCAAAGAAAAATTAGAACAGTTGAAAATAGAAGAGCAACAGGCTGAAAGGGATGGGGACTTTGCGAAAGTTGCAGAAATAAGATATGGCAGGATAGGTACCTTAAATAAAAAACTTGCAGATCTAAATAATAATTTAAGTATCGTTCAAAAAGACAAAAAAATGTTAAAAGAGGATGTGGATGATGAGGATATTGCAAATATTGTTTCCAGATGGACAAAAATACCTGTAAGCAAAATGCTGGAAGGTGAAAAAGAAAAACTGGTACATATGGAGCAAAGACTTCAAAAAAAAGTTATTGGTCAGAACGAGGCAATAACAGCAGTTTCAAATGCTGTTCGCAGAGCAAAAGCAGGTCTTCAGGATCCAAGTCGACCCATAGGTTCTTTTCTTTTTATGGGTACTACAGGAGTAGGTAAAACAGAGCTTTCCAAAGCTCTTGCCGAATTTATTTTTGACAATGAACAGGCAATAATAAGAATAGATATGTCAGAATATATGGAAAAACATTCTGTTGCAAGACTCATGGGAGCTCCTCCTGGTTATGTGGGATATGAAGAAGGCGGGTATCTTACAGAAAGTGTGCGGAGAAAGCCCTATTCTATAATACTGTTTGATGAAATTGAAAAAGGGCACCCTGATGTTTTTAATGTTTTACTTCAAATATTAGATGATGGACGCATGACAGATGGACATGGAAAAACTGTTAATTTTAAAAATACTATAATAATTATGACCTCTAATATCGGAAGCCAGTTTATCCAGGAACTTGGAGTAGAAAAAAGAGAACAGATGAAATCTTTAGTAAAAGATGCTTTAAAAGCAAGTTTTAAGCCGGAGTTTTTAAACAGGATAGATGAAACAATTATTTTCCATAATCTTGATAAGGGTCAGATTATAGATATTGTAGATATTCAAATCAAACATCTTGCAGCAAGACTTGGCAGTCAAAAAATCAAATTAACCCTTACCCATAACGCAAAAGAGTTTCTTGCTGATAAGGGGTATGATTCTGCTTATGGAGCAAGGCCGCTTAAAAGGGCTATTCAGCAGCATATAGAAAACCACCTTGCCATGGAAATATTAAAAGGAAATATTAAAAAGGAAGATATTGTAATTATTGATGCTAAAAATGGTGATTTAATATTTAAATCAGCAAAAAAATAAAAACATTTATCTGCCTGTTTATAAGATAATAAGGATATTCTGATTCTAAATAAATAAAGATATTCTTATTATCTTTATTTGCAATTCTTATATTAACTTGAAAGTATAGGAATTTCCATTTTGTTCCCTTATTTTATTTAATTATGG
>JASFBI010000430.1 GCA_030149595.1 Desulfobacterales bacterium | reverse complement strand
TTCCGTATGTCAATTGACAACACGCCTTCCTCAACCCTATATTTACTTCCGTTATTAAATACAGAAATTGCAAGCCCCTGTTTTGATATTTTTCTTGAATACCTACATCCAGACGCAAGTTAGCCCTTATCAGCTCTTTTTTAGCTACCTTTGCCCTTGCCCGCCCCTTTCCAACATTTGTCATTATTTTTTCAAGCATTAACCTGTCTGCATATATAGCACCTGCCCTTGCTTTACCCTGTGCAACTATTTTACTGTAATCATTAAAACAACTTTCAAGCTTCTCTTCAGACAAATTGGTTTTATTTTTTTGAGATTTAATAACTTTTTCTTTAGATTCCAGAAGAGTTAGTAATTTATTAAATTTCATATTATGTTTTTGCGAACATTTTAATAAAATTTTATCTACAGAATCATACCAGCTGAGATGCTTTTTTATATTATTTTCAATTTTATCTATTATGTAACTTTCAAACCGCCAGTCTTTTAACAAATCAAATATCATATTATTATTTTTAGAAATATCTTGTTTTGCAGTACGCTTAAAGGTTTCATCAACATCATCTTTAAACAGTTCAACTCTTAATTTAAGATTTTCATTATTAAGCTTTTTCATATTCTCAAGGGTTTTTTTAAAACTCTCGACATACACATTTTCATCAACATATAATTCACTATCTTCAATATCACGCAGATCATATTTTGGTCTCATTTTGCCGTTTTCAATCTTCTTACCTATGGCAAGAATACTTTTTACGACTGTTACTGTATCAAGCATTGCTTTTATGACTTCCTGCTCTCCAACTTCAATTCTTTTTGCTATTTCAATCTCACCCTCTCGACTTAAAAGAGTAACCATACCCATCGCACGCAGATACATTTTTACAGGATCAGTAACTGTTCCAAAATCTGCAACGGACGAGGACTCCTTTTTTTCTTTAACTCCCTTTTTAATTGCTTTTTTTTTCTTATCTAAATCTACAACCTTAATGTTTAACTCATCGAATATAATTAACGTCTCCTCTATTTGATCAGGAGTAAGCATATTTTCCGGTATAACAGCATTAATATCTGCATAGGCTAACTTCCCTTTTTTCTTCCCAAGCTTTATTAATTTTTGTATCTGTTTTTTTTGCTTTTCTAATATCTTTTTATTTTTTACAGTAGTTGCTTTTGTCATATAACTTTATCTCCTGCAGATTCAACGTTTATCCCAGCAGTTTTATTGACCTTGATTTGCCAATCCCCTAATAATTTTAAAAGCAGTTCATGATCGTTTTTACTTTCTGCTGCTTTAATCTGTTTAAGCAAATCATTATTATTACTATTGCTTCTATTATTATTACTTACCTCAAACTGACTTATCAGTTTAAAACAATTTTTTCTGCTCCACTCTTCATCATAAATTAATATTGCTGCAATAATACTTTTTTGCTTTAAATCTCTGATATTTAATAAAAAATCATTAACATTATTACTCTTAAAATTAATAATTTTTTCTCCAAGGTCTCTTAATTCTTTATTCTGAAATTTTTCCATAATTTTTCTATAAATAATTTCAGGTAAAATTTCTCTATTTTGAAGCATCATTCCTATTATTTTTTTTTCAAGCTTTTCTGTGCCTTTTAGATTTGATTTTTCATGTAATAAAGAAACGTTCTCTTTAACAGGTTTGTTATATTTTAAATTATCATTCGCTTTTTTATTAACTTTATCTAATACAACCGACTCTGAAAGTCCCATTTTTTCTGCTATTTCTTTTATATACAAAGATCTTGCCACATTGTCATTTATCAATGATAAATACATTGCAAGCTCTGAAATAGTTGCAACTTTTCCTTCAACAGATTCCCCATTTATTTTTATTTGTGATTCCATCAAAAAAGAAAAAGGATCCAATGCCTTTGATACGGTTTTATAAAAAGAACCAACACCAAATTTTTTTAAAAAATTATCAGGATCATAACCCTCTTTTAAAATAACAAATTTTGCTGAAATAAATTCATTATTAAAAAGAGCAATACTTTTTTTTGCAGCACTTAATCCAGCTGTATCACTATCATACACAAGAAAAACCTCCTTTACAAACCCCTTAAGTAACCTTACATGTTCTTTACTTAACGCTGTTCCCAGTGTTGCAACACTATTTATAACCCCGTGTTTAAAAAGT
>JASFBI010000429.1 GCA_030149595.1 Desulfobacterales bacterium | reverse complement strand
TGTTTTTACGCATCTTCTCTTTCTGTTCTTCAGGCAGGGTATCTATTTGGGTTTTATTACCTTTTATATCTGTTTCAAAAGAGGAGTGTGAAAAACAGCTCTGTATAAATAGGATAGAAATAAATAATAAAAGAATAGAAAAACTTTGTTTTGTATTGTTCATATTTCTTATATACCTGTCATTTTAAAAACAGTTAAAAAAGTTTTAAACAGTATTCTGCAGTCAAGTTGCACTGACCACTTGTCAATATAATTAAGATCAAGTTTCATCCATGTTTTAAAATCAATTAAGTTTCTTTTTTCTGCTATTTGCCAAAAACATGTTATTCCTGGTTTTATGGAAAATCTTCTTCTATACCAGTATCTGTCAAATTTGTTAAAATCTCTTAATGGCAGAGGCCGAGGCCCCACAAGACTCATTTTACCAGTTAACACATTTATGAACTGAGGCAGTTCATCTATATTTGTTTTTCTAAGAAATCTGCCAAATGGTGTAATTCTGGGATCATTTTTTATTTTAAAAACAGGTCCGTCAGCTTCGTTTCTATTTTCCAGTTTAGCCTGAAGCATCTCTGCATTATAAACCATTGTTCTGAATTTATAAATCTTAAAAATACGTTTATTTAAACCAATACGTTCCTGTTTAAATAAAATCGGCCCCTTGGAGCTTATTTTTATCAGCAATGAAATTACAACAAAAACCGGAAAAAGAGGTATGAGAATTATAAGACTGAAAAAAAAATCCATCATTCGTTTTGCTATTGATGCAGCACCATGAATTTTACCGGTTAAAAATGTCTCTGCATTATTTTCAAGTGTTTCGCTGTTTACTGTAAATTTATTAAGATTAAACAGATTATTTAAAAATTTAATTAATACTCCCTGTTTATTGCATACCTTGATGAGATCATTTATCTGGTTATAATATGATTTAACAGGAAGGCATACCATAACCTCATCAATTATATTATCTTTTATAAAATCCTCAAAATTATCAAAATTTGAAATCAATTTATCTTTTTGAAATTTTTTATTGCTGTTATCTATCCAGTTATCATCAATAAAGCCTGACAACCTGTAACCTAAATTACTGTTTGATTCGATAAATTCTGCAAGTTTAACAGCTCTTTGATTTGTACCGGCTATAACAATATTTCTTAAATTTCTTTTATATTTTCTTAAAAAAAACTGCATGCCCTTATATATAATTCTGGATATTGTTATAATAAGAGTGTTAAACACAAGGAAAAAAAGAAGGCTTTTAAAAGAGATGCTAAATGAAAATATAAACCTGACTATTAATAATACAACTGTGCATGTAAATACAGCAGCAAAAATTTCTTTAAAGAGTGTAATATAAGAATATATTCTTTTGGAATCGTATAAAGAAAAAAGATTTAAAACCATATGCCAGATTATAAGCAACAGGAGGTAGCTGAAAATTTCAGAAATAGTATATTTTTGGGAAGTAAAACTATTTACAAAAAACTGATCAAGTTTATAATACACAGTTGTCGATAAAAACAATATGGAAGATAAAATAATAAGGTCATTTGTTTTTAATAATATCACTAATAATTTTCTTTGAAAAACGCTCATATTACTGTAAATCCTACTTAAATTTAGTGCATGATACAATTGAGTACGCAATTCACCGGCCAATTATACTAACTATTAATAAATTTTTTGTCAAATAAAAAAACCTTTATCAATTGATATAGTAATAACGTTAAAAGTTTGATTATAGCTGATATACATACCAAACATTTTGCAATATTTTTATAAAAAATTATTGACAAAAGCATATATAAAAGCAGATAAATTATTTACTTTAGATTAATGAGATAAATTTTTTTATAAAGTATTTAATATTCTACTGCTTTATAATAGTTATTCCTTTCTAAATAACGGCCATGAGACCGATCTGGATTTTTCATTAAGGTTTGTCCACAAAAAATGAAAGAGACGTATTACTTTTACGTTCTTTCATATAACCGGCATGGCCGGAGCATGGTTATTCTTTATCGACCACAACAAAAAATGAAAGCTCAATGATTCTAATTATTTGGACGGAGTTTCATATAAATTTTCTGAAATTTTGTGTTTATTTTTTTCTCCTTAAGAGGAGAGCTTTATTTTTATATCCTGAGATTCATTAAATCTTATTACATAA
>JASFBI010000428.1 GCA_030149595.1 Desulfobacterales bacterium | reverse complement strand
CTGAGATTTTTTTATCAAGGTCAAGGAAGATTAAAATTGTAACCGCAGGAAGACACTTGATGTCAAATTTACTTTACTGGGAAAGGAACAATTATGAGATATTTAAAAACAGTTTCTATTATCTTTTTTATGTCTTTTATATTACCAGATACTGTATTGTCTCAAAACAGAGGATTTACCAACAGGATAGGGATGGAGTTTGTATCTATTCCGGCAGGCAGGTTTATGATGGGCAGTCCTGCAGATGAAAAGGGAAGGGGTAGTGATGAGAATTTACATCAGGTTACAATAACTGCTGGATTTTATATTTTAACAACAGAAGTAACCCAGGGGCAGTGGAAGCGGTTGATGGGGAATAATCCGTCAGAAAATAAAAAATTAGGGGCAGATGGTCCTGTTGAGCAGGTTTCCTGGCATGACTGTAAAAAATTTATAGATAGATTAAATATAAAAGAGAGAACCGATAAATACAGATTGCCCACAGAAGCTGAATGGGAATATGTATCAAGGGCCGGAAGCAACCAGGCATTTGAAAATGGTGATATTAAACAGATTGGTTGTGTATTTATACCTGATCTTGATAGAGTTGCATGGTATTGTGGAAATTCAGGGTTCAAGTCACATGCAGTAGCATTGAAGATGCCTAATGCATGGGGAGTATATGATATGAATGGAAATCTTAAAGAGTGGTGTATGGACAGCTGCAGTCAGGGAAGTATGTGGTCAAGGCGTACAGATATAAATACCGGTAATTACAGTAAAGCTGTTATTGATCCACTGTCTGAATCAGGCGATTATAAAATAGTGCGTGGAGGCTGCTGGAATCAGAATTCAAAATATTCACGCTGTGCTGACAGATCATGTTACATGCTGGTTGTAAAAAGGACATATATTGGCTTTAGGGTTATTAAGGAATTGTAAAGGAGATAAAGAGTGCTGGCAGGAAAAGATTATAAAACCGTACTTAGAGACAATAGAACTCTTCAGATAATAATAATTGTCTGTATATTTTTAATAGAACTTGAGATTTTTATAATAACTGTTTCAAAATCCGGAAGGGAGGCATGGATTCAAATAGCAGATCAGACTGGAGTCATGCTTTATGAGAGTCGTGGGGATCGTTTAAGCGAGTTTGATAAAAACTATTTTGAAAAAAATTTTGGAGATTTGTCAGATTATAAAGTAAAACTTGAAGTAAAAAACAGTCCTTTTCCTTTTAGAATGTGGCTTGCTTCTGCCATAGGAATTCCCATTGCAGTTGTGCTGTTGTTTGCTTTTGTAATGAAGGCGTATTTTGTTTTGTTTTATGGAGAAAAGGCATCTGGTAATGGTGGCTCTGATACTGATTTTAAACTGTCTGAAAAATCAGGCAGGCTTGACAGGCTTTTACATAAAGTAAGCAGTTTTAATATCTTTGTAATAGGTTTTTTGGTACTGCTTATTGTATTATTTTGTCTTACTATTCCTGATATACTGGCATATATAGGAAATGTTGGAATAGATACAGTAAAAAGATACAAGTGGGCATTTATTACTATCTCTTCTGTTTTTATTTTAATTGTGGTATGGATAATTTATTTGAGGTATCTTCTTGCCAAAAAAAGTATTGATGCCCGTGCAGATGTAGACAAGTTTAGGATGCAGATAGAGTATGGGGGAAAGGAGGAGTTGCAGATTGTACATAATGCTGAGTTTGAAGGTATGGAAACTTCTGATTTAGAATCTGATAATGAAATAAAAAAAATACAATAATTTTTGGGAAAAGTTTATGGACATCATTGTTACTCATAAAAATACTGATTTTGATGCTTTGTCTTCTCTTGTGGCTGGAACAATTTTATATCCCGATGCTGTTCCTGTTTTACCGGGGCATGTTAATGACAATGTAAAGGCTTTTTTATCTATTCACAAAGATTTCTTTGAAATGAGTTCCATGGGTGAGATAGATGCTGGTCTTGTTGATCGTATGATTGTTGTAGATACAAATAACTGGAACAGGCTTGATGTTCCAGTTATTTTAAAAGATAAAAAGGATTTAAAAATTTGTTTGTGGGATCATCATGTGGAAGGAGATATAAAAGCCGGTTTTAGATGTCAGAAAGAGATGGGGTCAACAACAACATTAATGGTAGAAGAGATTCAAAAAAAAGGTATGAAAATTACCTCTATTCAGGCCACTCTCTT
>JASFBI010000100.1 GCA_030149595.1 Desulfobacterales bacterium | reverse complement strand
TTTATGTTTTAGAATATTTCAATGTGCAAAAAAAAACATCTTTTAAGCTGCAATCTGTTTACTGTCTCCTTTTTGTAAAGAATATTGTAAGTTATGCCGAATATATATAAAGCTTGGATGAAATAACTTGGCAAATTATATCTGATTGTTAAAATAGTTTTTGTTTAAGTTGTTGGGGTGTTTTTATATGAAACCTGTCAGGTTGATGCGTATTGTAGTATTTATGTCTGTTTTTTTGATATTTTCTTATGGGCCGGCAATGTCATTAGATTATATGGTTGATCTATTTGAAGAGCATTACAGGGAAAAACCAATTGTAGGACCTGGGATTGTAAAGATTTATCATTCATGGCAGGTAAAAACCATATATGGGAGCAAGCTCATTGTTATTGTAGGTGATGACAATGATTACAGGGCATGGTTGCGTAATTATACAAAAAACCATACTCTGTTCATAGTAAAAATACCTGAAGTAGGGGATGAAGAGTTTAAATACAGCAGTGCTGTTTTAATAGATGTTCAGCAAATCCATCCTGTTGTAAGTAAAAAATGGAAATGTATAAAATGTAGACTTGGTCCTCCTCCAAGAGCTCCTGCAAAAATAATCAAAGAAGAACCAAAATAAAGATAAAATTAATTTGGCTGATTTTCAATAAGAATATCAGTTATTTTTTTAAGATATGAATTTGCTTTATTTTTATTAATATAGCACGCTCCGGCACCTTTATGTCCACCACCTTCAAAATTTGTCAGCATTTTTCCAACATTTACAAGGCAGTTTTGGTTAAAAATACTGTGACCTATACTGATAATCATCATATCACTGTTTTTTTTGTCAAAACTTATTTTAATGTGCACATGGGCATCTTCAAATAAAGGATATATTAAAAAGCGATTGCCGAAAGGAGATGTTTTTAGGCTTCTAAAATCTGTAACAGCAACATTACTTGTTACAGTAGTATGTTTTTTTAAAAGGTCTTTGTAAATAGTGTTTTGTGAAACAGAAGCAATAACTCTTTTTTTAACATCAGGATCTTTTAGTACAGACTCTATATCCTTTTTTCTTAAGAGATCTATCAGTTTTGCCCAATAAGGTTCATCCCCTTTTAACCTGCTTGATAGTGTCATGGAGAGAATAATATATGGGTAGTTTTCAGGACGTAATACTTCATCCATGGATAGATTTGCAGAGTCTATTTTGTCTGTTTCATATATTAGCTTAGAGTAATCTTTTTTAAATCTATCTTTGTAGTATTTAAAAACAAGACCTGCTGCAGAAGGAGCAATCTCAAAAAGACCTTCAAAGGGAGATTCGATTTTATTTGAAAAATGGTGGTCAAACCACATACTGCAGTTCTTATGATAGGGGAGATTTGCTAAAATATCCCCTGTTTTTATATCAGCCGTACCCTTTTGAATCATTCCTGGTTCGATCCATTTAACAGATTTGTTAATATCTAAGGCCTCGTATAAAAGAGCGGCACAAACAATGCCGTCAAAATCAGGACGTGTTACAATTTGCATAAAAAATACCTTTTTGTTTTATTTGTTAAAAATATGGTTTTTTAAAAGATACAGGTAAGTTAATTTCCTGGAGCTTGTAATTTAGGTTTTGAATATTTTTCTACATAGTGTACATAATCCAAAGTTAACTCCTTTGTCAAGGTATATGGGGAGATTATTAGTTAAATCAAATGTTTAAAGAATGTTTGAACAGGGTGGAGGAGCAGCTTTGGCTTGCTTGTCGTTGTAATTAGAAATTGGTTTGATTTTGTATAGGTCGTGACATAAGAATTTCTTTGTAATCATTGATCAATAAAAGAGTCTCTTTTTCAGATGAGATTTTTTTTATGGATTCTCTGAATTGACTGCATTGGTAAAACCCTTTTGTAAGCCATGATAATCTGCTTCTTAAAATAAAACATGCCTTTTTTTCTCCGAGATATATAACTGACTCTTTTACATAATCGCTCATTAAATCAAAGTGCATATTTATGTCTGGAACTGGTTTTTCCTTTTTTTTTTATAAGAGAATCAATTTGTGCAAGAATCCATGGGTTTATCATTGCCTCTCTTCCTACCATTACACCATCGCATCTGGTTTGGGAGATCATTTCTAAAGCATCTTCAGGTTTTGTTATATCACCGTTTCCAATTACAGGTATCTTAGCTGTTTTTTTTAAAGCAGCTATTTGAGACCAGTCAGCTGAGCCTGTAAATCCCTGCTTTGCAGTTCTGGGATGCATTGTTATGGCATCTACGCCACACTCTTCAGCTATTTTTAAAATAGTTAAAGCATCTTTGCCCGATGTATCCCATCCTGTTCTTATTTTAATGGTAAGGGGGACATTTATTGCCTTTCTTACAGACATAAGGATTTTTTCAGCAAGATCAGGTGTTTTCATAAGAGCTGCTCCTGCTCCTGATTTTAGAATTTTTCTTACAGAACATCCAAAATTAATATCCACAATATCTGCACCAAGCTCTTCAATAATTTCAGCAGCTTTAGCCATTAACTCAGGGTCAGAACCAAATATTTGAAAGGAGATAGGGCTCTCTTTTTCAGTACTGTTTAAAAGCATCTGTGTTTTTAATGATTTATAAACAAGTCCATTGGAGCTTATCATTTCAGAACAGACAAGGCCGCAGCCTAATTTTTTTATTATCAGCCGGAAGGGGAGGTTGGTGATTCCGGCAAGGGGAGCTAAAATTGTGGGGCTTGATAAATTTATATTACCGATTTGCATTATTTTTTTGCCTTGGTTATACTCTTTTGTAATTCAAGTATAAGTGAAAAATTATTTTATTTCTGGTTTTTAACAGCCAAATTGTTTAGGACAGAATGTTCCATATTTTTTTAAAAAAGTCCATAAAAAGAAATTAGTCTGTTTTATTCCTGTTTTTTAGTGACCAAATAGGAAGAAAATTTTATTTATTTTTAAATAGGGACAGTCAATGGTAATCTTTTTAAGAAATGTTGAAATTTATGTATCATATTTTGAAAAATATTTTATTGTTGTGCTTCTCTCTTTGATGATTTTGCTTAGCTTTGGAAGTATTGTTTTAAGAAATACAGGGATTTCTATCCCTTCCTGGGTTAGTTCATTTACCCAGTATCTTGTGTTTTGGGTGGCTTTTATTGGAGCTTCTTTGGCATCTGCTAAAAATCGACATGTAAATATTAATCTGATATCAAGTTTCTTAAATAAATATCCTGGCTTTTTAAGGATTATATCTATTATAACAAACTTTGTTGTAATTTTACTCTCATCTGTACTATGTGCCGTAAGTTATCTGTTTATCAGATCTGAATATGTGTGGGGTATTGATATCCCATCAATGGGAATGCCCAGCTGGATATTTGAATCTGTCATTGTGTATACTTTTTTTATGATATCTTTTAAATATTTTGTCAGATTTCTTGAAATATTAACAAAAAAAACTCTTTTTGAAGAGACATCTTAATTTTTATAATTAGAATAAATTATCCTGTTTTTTTGGTTTTTTCCACCTTAACTATTATCTGAACGAAAACTGTGATTTTTCGTCAAGGTCAAGGAATATCAAAAGATTAACATAGCAATACACTCCCGTATTTTAAGGATTAAAATTTTGATTTGACAGAGATATTGGTGAAAAAGGCAGTTCCCGTTTGGGTACTGTATATGGAGCATAAAAGTAACAGATGGATTTTTTATTATCAGGTTTGTTGCCGGGGATTATAATATTACTTTTGTTTATCATAGGAACACCGGTATTTGTAATTTTAGGAAGTGTTGCTGTACTGTTATTCTATAATGCAGACGAGTCTGTTGCCCTTGTGGCACAAAATATTTTTAAACTTGCAATGATGCCTGCTCTATTGACTTTACCTTTATTTGTCTTTGGAGGTTATTATCTGTCTGAGAGTTCTTTTGCTAAACGCCTTTTAAGACTGTTTGAAGCCATGACAGGCTGGATAAAAGGAGGGGTTTGTTTTGCTGCAATTATTTCCACAGATATTTTTACGGCATTTACAGGAGCATCAGCAGTCACCATAATAGCTTTTGGAGGTCTTATTGTACCTATATTAATAAAAAAAGGGTACAGTGAAAAATTTGCAAAAGGATTATTAACAATTTCAGGAGGTTCAGGAGTACTTTTCCCTCCCTGTATAGCGGTTATTATTTTTGGTATTATGTCTGAAACCAATATCCGCTGGCTTTATATAGCAGGTTTTATTCCTGCATTGATCTTTATTTTATCTCAGTTTGTCTATTCAGTATATATTAGTTATAAAGAAAATATTCCAACAACTCCGTTTTCTTTATCAGAGCTCACTGGAGCACTGTATGATTTAAAATGGGAGATTCCTTTAATGCTCATGGTAGTATCAGCCTTTTTTGCTGGTATTATCACCATAGAAGAAGCAGCAACCATGATAGTTGTTGGGTTTTTTATTATAGAGACACTTATTAGGCGGGAAGTGGCACTAAGAAAAATACCAGATATTATGTCTAATAGTATGATGGTTTTAGGAGCAATTTTTATTATTATGGGATGTGCTGTTGCTTTAACAGATTATCTGGTTTTAAAAGAGATCCCCCAGCAACTGCTGGAATATATGCAGGGAGTTATAGTCAGTAAAACAGTTTTTTTAATATTTTTGAATCTGTTTTTATTGGTAGCAGGCATGATAATGGACATGTTTTCTGCAATTCTCGTACTTGTGCCTATTATATTACCCATAGCAAAAAATTATGGTGTAGATGTTTATCATTTGGGGGTTATATTTTTTTTAAATATGGAAATTGGCTTTATAACACCGCCTTTTGGACAAAGTCTTTTTGTTTCAAGCCTTCGTTTTAACACACCTGTTATAGAAATATTTAAAGCAATACTTCCTTTTGTTGCAATGGAGATAGCAGCCTTGATTGTTATAACTTTTTATGAAGATATTAGTTTGTATTTGTTAAAACTTATGAATCTTCTTCCTTTGTTTGATACTAATTTAATAAAATTTTAGATGGAAAATATGAAAACAGGAGAACAGATAGTTATGAACAAAATAAAATCAAACTGTTTTTACTTTAGTTTATTATTACTTTTACTATTTATGCTGTTTGTAGTCTGTGGTGTTTATGCAAATGAAACAGGCAGGGTTTATCCTATAAGTTTTGCAGAGTTAAAGTCTCTTTTAAAAATTAAAGTGCCGCCTGAACATAGTAAGCTTATGGCTGAAGTACTTAATGCAAAAAAACAAAACAAAACTTCTGGAGAGATAGGAAAAATGTTGCTTTTGCAGTTTAATATAAAAAAAAGTGATCTTTTACCATTATTAAAACAGATGAATGTTCCAGATAAAATGGAAGAGTTTTGCACAGATATGGTGTTAAATAAAAAACCTGTTCTTGAGCTGGTAATTAAAGGAGCTATAACTGCTCCAAAATACAGTCCCCAATACAATATGGCAAAAAATTTTATTAAAGACATAAAAAAAACTCTGTCAATAATGGGTAGTAATTTTAATATAAGAGTTGTTTTGTATCCTGGAGGAGTTATGGGAGATGAGCCTGATTTTATAAGAAAGGTAAAGTTAGGACAGCTTCAATTTGCCAGTGGAACTTTAGCCATGGGTGAGATGGTATGTCCTGCACTTTCTGTATTTGATCTTCCTTTTCTTTTTGATTATGAGCCAAAGCTCTATTACGATGAATTAAAATATTGTGAAATAGACTGGGTTTTTGGAAAAGCTGCTCCAACCATAAACAGACTTTTAGAAGAAAAAGGATTTATCCTTGGAGGAATTGTTGATGCTGGAGGTTATATAAATATAGCATCTCTAAAAGTACCAATAAGAACAGCAGAAGATCTAAAAAAAATCACATTTTATGCACTGCCATATTCAAGAATAGCAGGAGATGTAAACAGGGTATGCGGTTTTAATAAAACCATTGTGTGTAAAATTTTTGATATGCCTACAATGGTTGCAACGGGAATGTTAAATTCAGGACCATGTGCATGGTATACACAGATCTTGATGCAGGCACTATCTTCAAATTTTAAATATGTAACCAGTTTTCCCATACGGGGTTACATGGCAGGAATTAGTCTTCAGTCAAAGGAGATGTATGAAGATCTACTTAAAATAGCCGAAATATCAGAAGTATTTACCGGAATAACAAAAGAGGCAGCGCTTAATTCTGCAAGAAGCATACTGTTATTGCAGTATAAAACAATCAAAGAGACAGTTCGTTATAAAATACGAAGTCTTGAAGCAAAGTCAAGAAAAGTAATTATTGAAAAAAAGATATATGAGGTTATTGAGCTTAAAAACGAAGAGATAGAAAAAATAAAAAGCAGGGTACTTCCTTTATACTACGAGCTGGCAGATAAAAAAGGCAAATATCCAAAATGGTTTTTAGATGAGATTTTAGGCTACAGAGAGGAGTATCGAAAATTAAAAAAAGAGGGCATGCTTACTGAGATGTGGTATAAAAAAGGGATTTTCCCTGATGGTTATGATGAATATGCATGGATAAAAACATGGGGTAGTAAACAAAAATAAATTTAAACCATAATGATGTAAAACTATAGTAGATTGAAACTGCGTAAAACAGCGGCAAGTTTGTGGTCTTCTTTTGATAGAGTTTTTAGAGCTTCAATAAGCCGGACTAATCTGGAACCGTTGATGTCTTTGATATCAAGATCTCGTTCGATTTTTTCTACTTTCTCTGATACTTTTTTTGTAACTGTTCGTCTGTCCCAGATTGAATAACCGAGAATCGAAATAATTAAAATCATCAGCGAACCGAAAAGCGATAAAACAAGATTAAGCATTTGTTCAAAGCGTTTATCTACCTGCTCAAAGCGTTTATCTACCTGTTCGAAACGTTTGTCTACTTGTTCGAAACGTTTGTCTACTTGTTCGAAACGTT
>JASFBI010000099.1 GCA_030149595.1 Desulfobacterales bacterium | reverse complement strand
TATCGCTAATTTTATCTGCAACCTCTGCGATAACTTCCATCTGAGAAGCTAAATTATCTTCATCCAGAACACCTGTTTCAGAATCAGTAAGCAAAGATAAAATCGATTCCACTGTTTTTGCAAGCTGAACAAGTCCTGCATCAGCTCCTGAGGTTGCCGCTATATCAGCACCATAATTAGCAATTTTATCTGCAAGATCTGGCTTTAGAGCCACAAGAGTAGTTACAGGTGTTACATTAACAGATATTGTCGTCCCTTCACTTGCAGCAGGAGCTGGTGCCATCATGGTAGCTGCAGGCTGCCTGACACCATTTGAATCTTCTACAAACCCGCCTTTTGAAACAATAACATAATCCCCGTAATTTGCAGGAATTGACATGGAATAACTTCCATCTACAGTACTTGTTACAACTGTAGATTCTTCACCTGTATCAATTGTAAAGTTTCCTGTCGTTGCTGTGGTAAGTTTATCTGCCCAGGTAGTTGCTCCATGCACATACCCTTGGGCAAGCTTGCCTGATACATTCTGCTCAGACGTAGGAATAACATGACCATCTCCACAACCATAAAGATACAAAGCAAATACACTCAATAAAACAACAATACATTTTTTCTTTGTAAACATTGCTCCCTCCATTTGTTTAAAATTGTAATTTTAAGTTTAATAAGTTCTATGTAAAATTTTAAGATTTTTGTACTATATTTTATATGTAATATATTATTTAGTACCTGAATGAAAACTATCTTTTCCGTAAATCTCTCTGTCAAACCAAAATTTTAATACTCAAATTAAAGGGGGTATTCCTGCGGTTAAAATTTTGATCTTCCATAATCTTGACAAAAAAACCTGATTTTAATCCAGAGACTTATTTAAAGGCCTCATGAAAACAAAGCACTATTAATTTTTAAAAAAATAAATTTTACAGAAATATAGATAATAAAAATTTAGACAATTTTCATTATCTATAACACACTATAATATTTTTGGTAAGTTTTTTTTAAAAAAAATATTATATATATAATATTTTTTTTCAGCCATCTACTGAAGACCTTTGAATAATAGCAATTATCAAAATTGGTTTTTAATAAAATCAATATGTTAGAATAGATAGATTCATTAAAACAGGAGTTATTCAAAGGTCTCTGCTGATCTATAAAAAATTTATCCCCAGGCTGTTACAAAATAAAAATTTCTTCAAGTTTAAAAAATTAATTTGACCACAGGTTGCCCTGTTGTATTTTCCGGATCAAATTAATTTTCCACCACATAAATTGGGCAAATCAGTGTTTTGTAACAGCCGGGCGGGCACTACTTAATATTTTCTATATAATATTCTGCTGAAACAGCAGCAATTGCTGCATCACCCACAGCTGTTGCCACCTGACGCAAAGGAGTATTACGAACATCTCCTGCTGCAAATACTCCGGAAACTGATGTTTCCATTTTAGAATCTGCTATTATAAACCCGGACCCGTCTCTTTTAATAGAACTGTTTCCAAGAAAATCTGTGTTTGGTTTTATTCCTACCCATATAAAGCAACCGTCAACATCAAGAGTTTTCATATCTCCGGTTTTAACATTTTTTACCTCAACCTGGTTAACACCTGATGTATTACCCATAATTTGCGACAAAACAGTATCCCATACAATCTCAATTTTATCATTTCCAAAAACTCTTTCCTGCAGTATTTTTGTGGCTCTTAATTTATCCCTTCTATGGATAAGATAAACTTTTTTTGCAAATTTGGATAGAAACATACTTTCCTGAACTGCTGTATCACCACCGCCTATTGCAGCAACCACCCTGTCTCTAAAAAAAGGAGCATCACATGTAGCACAAAATGAGACTCCACAACCTGCATATTTTTCTTCCCCAGGCACCATAAGCTTCATGGGAGATGCTCCTGTCGCCAATATAACAGCATGGGATGTAATTGTGCTGCTGCTTAATTTTATCTTCTTAACTTCACCATCAATATCCATTGAAACCACTTCGTCGGTCTCTATATTTAAATCAAATCCAGCTGCCTGTTTTTCAAAATTTTCCACCAAATCTGGACCGCTTAACCCTTCAGGAAATCCAGGGTAGTTTTCAATCCAGTCTGTTGATAAAATCTGGCCGCCTAAAGCCATCTGTTCTATTAAAACTACATTAAGCCTTGCTCTTGCAGCATATATCCCTGCTGTTATACCGGCAGGACCTCCCCCTATTATTATAAGATCATAATCAACTTTATCCATATCGTCCCCTGTTATATTACTTTCGCATAAACAATATTTATATACTGATGAACATTGCCATCTATCTCACCGTCATTTTTCTTTAAATAGAGATTTTCCAGATCCTTTGGAGAAAGATGTGAAATAATTTCAAACCCCCTGTCATTCATGAAATTTATCATTTTATCTCTCTTAACTCCAAAAAGATAGGGCTCATTATTTTTCTTTGCATGTTCTGCTGCCTCAATCCCTCCTTTTGGCATATATTTCCCATCAATAAATGATTTATAAGCATAATCCCAAACAATTGAGCTTGCAGGTGCTGCATTTTCAGACACAAATTTTAAAACCAGATCAACAGCTGATTCAGTTAAATACATGGAAACACCTTCCCATATAAAAAATGTTCTTTTTTTTGCATCAAATTCTGATTCCTTTAAAACATCTTCTATGGTTTTAGCTGTAAAATCAATAGGAACATGTATGACATTTTCAGGAATTTTATTAAAAAGTTTTTTCAAACGTTTCTTTTTAAGAGTTTGGGTTCCGGGAAAATCCAGCTCAAAAACCTTTATTCCTGCGAGCCTGTTAGAAAATCTGTAAGCTCTTGAATCATAACCAGCTCCAAGAATAACAATCTGCTCAACCCCGTGCTTAATCTCTTCTAAAAAAATTTTATCTACATGTTTTGTCCTTGCTATAAGATGATGATAGCTTGTGGGAAATCTCTTCTCAATAAAAGATTTGAAAAATTTCAATGGAATCAGATTATACACAAGTTTAAATTTAAGACTTGTAAGATCCTTTGACAAATAATCCGGATTTCTCACCATCTTATCTTTTTCAAGGGTCCCCATGGCTCTTAAAAAACAACAACTGTTAGCACTCTTTATGGCTTTATCTTCATCTTTTACAACTTTTGTACCTGCCTTTTCCATAATCAGTAAATCCTTATAGTTTTAGAATAACAAGTTTAAGTTTGATTTTCAATTTCCCATTCATAATTCATAATTACCTCAATATCGCTTATCTGCAAAATTAACCCACCCGCCTGATTTAACAAGATCATAATCAAATTCAGAAACAGAGAATTCTATTTTTTGAACTTCACTGCCTGATGTTATTACAAAAGCACTGTTTTCCAGATCCATTTCAAGAGATGCTTTTTTATCTGCAAATCTGTTAAAAATCCCATCTATAACATCTTCTGCAAGCTCTATTGCCAGCATCCCGCAATTAAACATATTTTGACGAAAAATCCTTGCATATCTAAATGCTATCGTTACATTTATACCATTTACCTCAAATGCCCATGGAGCATGTTCCCTTGATGATCCACATCCAAAATTTGATCTTGATATAACAACTTTTTTATTCAAAAGATCTGTTTCTGGTAAAAACCCATCAAGCTTAATGTCTTCCAAAAGATAAGGTTTCAAAGCTTCCTTGGTTATTTCCGTGAGGTACCTTGCAGGTATAATCTCATCTGTATTAATATCTGATCTGTCAAGAAACAGTATTTCACCACCAAAGTTTTTCATTATCTATCCTTTTTATCCTTTGTAAAGATTGGAATTGGTAATAAACCCTGATATTGCTGAAGCTGCTGCCGTAGCAGGACTCATAAGATGCACCATACCGCCTCTGCCCATTCTGCCATTAAAGTTTCTATTGGTAGTTGATGCACAAACCTCACCATCTGCCAGCACTCCATTGCTCATACCAAGACATGCACCGCATGTCGGATTTGTAACACAAAAACCAGCATCTAAAAAAGTCTTAATTATTCCCTCTTCAAGAGCCATATTAAATACCTTAGGTGTAGCAGGAGATACTATACCTCTTACAGAATCTGAAATTTTATTGCCTGAAAGCACCTTTGCAGCTTCCCTTAAATCTTCTATTCTTCCATTTGTACATGAGCCTATATATACCTGATCAATTTTTTCACCGGCAAGCATGCCTACTGCTTTTACTTCATCAGGTTTAAACCCGTATGTCACCATGGGTTCCAAATCATCTATATTTATATCTATTTTTTTAAAATATGAAGCATCATCATCTGAAATAATTTTTTTATACTCAGTTAGTGCTGCATCTTTTGAAACAAATTCATCTTTTATAAATTCCCACAAATAATCCACTGTAACCTCATCAGGATAACAGATACCACAGGTGGCTCCGGCCTCAACAGACATATTGCAAAGTGTCATACGCTCTTCCATACTCATTCTATCTACAACAGTACCCACAAACTCAACAACCTTATTTGTTGCTCCATCTACACCTAACAAAGATATAATATGAAGTATAAGATCCTTTGCAAAAACACCCTCTTTTAATTTACCTGTTATATTGATTTTAATTGATTCAGGGTAAATAAAAGCACATACTCCCTTTAAAATACCAACCTCAAGATCTGTTGTTCCCACCCCTGCTGCAAAAGCACCAAAAGCACCATGTGTACATGTATGGGAATCACCCATAATTATTGTGTAGCCTGGTCTTACAAATCCTTTTTCAGGAAAAATAGCATGGCATACTCCATTTCTTCCTATATCAAAAAAATCAGGTATTTTATTCCTTTTAACCCAGTCTCTTAATATTTTTCCCTGCATAGCCGTTTTGGAATCTTTGGCAGGCGTTACATGATCTATTACAACTTTTATCTTTGCAGAATCAAAGACCCGGTCTTTCCCACGCATAACAAGATCATTTATTGCAACAGGGGTTGTAATCTCATGACAAAAAACAGCATCAAGACTAATTACATTAATATTACCTGAAGGGTTATCCTTTAAATGGGAATCAAAAATCTTCTCAACAATTGTCTTACCCATATCTACTCCTAACATAATATAGTGTTCAAATAAAAACTACCAATCCTGAAATTATTTAGAAATTGTCTTTGTATACAAAATTCCTTACACTTCTTCTTGACTTGATTATCTGAATAATATCTGACATAAGTCATTTCTATATGATTTTAAAATTTTATTTAAAACCATGCACTCTATGTTTAACAAAGTATTTTAATATAACATACATGGCAGATTTATCTGCTACAACGAACATTGAAACTCTCATGATTACGGTCTGTTGAACAGAGTTTCATATAACATACATGGCAGATTTATCTGCTACAACGAACATTGAAACTCTCATGATTACAGTCTGTTGAACGGAGTTTCATATAAAACATTAAGGCAAAAATTTGAATAGTACTAAATATCTTATATCTGCTATCATAATGTCAATATTTATTATAGCAATAGGTATAATCGGGTATATGACCATTGAAGGATGGACTTTTTTAGATTCAGCTTATATGACAATAATAACTTTAACTACTGTCGGATTTAAAGAAGTTCATCAAATAAGCCCAAATGGTCAGGTATTCACCATTGTACTCATCTGTTTTGGAATCGGATTTGTTTTCTATGTTGTAGGAGCAATAGTTCAATTCACCATTGAAGGAGAAATACAAACATTACTTGGGAGAAGAAAATTGGACAAAAAAATAAACCGCATAAAAAATCATTATATTATATGCGGATACGGTCGTATCGGTAAAGTTATATATGACACCCTGATAAAAAAAATCTCTAAAATAGTTGTAATTGACAAAAATATCCAAATTTTAAAAGATATGGAGAAAAATAGTATTCTATATGTTGCCGGTGATGCTGTAGATGAAGATATTCTTGAAAAAGCAAATATCAGAAAAGCAAAAGGTATTATTGCAGCATTAGGCTCTGATGCAAATAATGTTTTTCTTGTATTAACCGCAAAACAGCTTAATCCTGATCTTTTTATACTGGCAAGGGCTAGCCATCAAAAAGGTGCAAAATCAAAACTTCTTGCAGCAGGAGCAAGCCAGGTACAATCTCCATATGATATTGGCGCAAAAAATATGGCACAAAGCATATTACGGCCAACTGTAACAAATTTCATTGAGCTTGCTATCACTGATAAAAGAAACGAAATCCAGATAGAAGAGATCCCCATCAACGAAAACTCCCCTTTTTTAAATGTAATGTTGAAAGATTCTGGTATCAGACAGAAATTCAATCTTATAATAATTGCCATTAAAAAGCCAGACAATACAATGATATTTAATCCATCATTTGAAACTACCCTTAGAAAAGGTGATATTATAATTGCTCTTGGAGAAAACAGCAATCTGAAAAACCTTGAGAAAGCTTTTAATCAATAAAATACAAAACTTTTATTGCTCTTTTGAATCTGTTGCCTTTTTTTCTTTGGTCCGCTCAATAAATTTATCAACCTCACCTGTCTTTGTTGTAACAATAATATTAGATATTAAAACATCGCTTAATTTATCTTTATAATAGGGGTATAATTTCTTTTTTAATGTTTTAGAAATAACAACTGCTTTTTTAAGATTACTTACATCTCTATGTTCAAGAGAACTTAAAAAGAAAATAACAACTTCCCTCACCCTGGGATGAACATCACTTGTATTATGATCTGAGTGTTCAAATACAAGTTCAATTTCCAAGCATAAATACCACCTTTTTTTTGCACTGGTTCTTTTCAAATTTACAACTATGGGAGCCAACTTTACTACAAACTGATTCTGATCTTCCATAACAGTTTTTCTACTCCTTACCCTTTCCCATTTGTATTCCCTGCCATTTTGTTCTAAAAAAATCAGCTTTTTTTTTGTTAATTCAAC
>JASFBI010000098.1 GCA_030149595.1 Desulfobacterales bacterium | reverse complement strand
CTGTCAATAATATTTACAGCATTGAATTTATTAAGAAGATCAATGCCGATATTATTTGTAGCCGACCCGCATAGTACAGGGGTAAAAATACGTGAAATAATTCCTTTTTTTAATGCATTATGCAATTCATCATCAGTTAAAATTTCTCCTTCAAGATATTTTTCAAGACGATCATCATCCGCCTCTGCAATATTTTCAACTAAAGCTTCTCTTTCTGCTTCAACATCATCTTGCATATCCTGGGGGATATCGACTTTTGTGGAATTGCCATTTTCATCATAGATGAAGGCTTTCATGGTTAAAAGGTCAACAACACCTTTAAAATTTATTTCCGATCCTATGGGTAGCTGGATAATTATCGGCCTGGGCTGAAGAGATTGTTGAGCATATTCTAATGCTCTACGAAAATCAGCGCGTTCCCTGTCCAGTTTATTAATAAAAATTGCACATGGCAGATTGTAATCAGCAGTAAAATCAGATGCCAGCTCCGTTTGTACCTTAACACCGTCAACACCATCTATTACAACAAGCGCTCCGTCGGCAGCCTGCATGCATATTTTAGTGTCTGAAAAGAAATTTTGATCGCCCAGCGTGTCGATCAGGCTTATTGTTTTTTTATTCCATGAATATTGATAAAATGAACTGCTGATACTTGATTGTCTTTTAAGTTCTTCAGGTTCAAAATCCATTGTAGTGTTCCCATCTTCAACACGTCCAAGCCTGTTTATAACTCCAGCATTAAATAGCATAGCCTCTGCAATGGATGTTTTGCCAGCACCTCCATGGGCAACTATAGCAATGTTTCTTAAATTTTCCATGGTATTAATCATGTAAGCTCCTTCTCTAAGAAAATTATCAGGTTTTTGTTCAGATACTATAAAAGTTAGTACCCGAAGAGGGAAACTCTCTTTTTCACAAATATCTCTGACGAAAAATTATAGTTTCCATTCAGATACTAGTTAAAATTTACTGGTATTATTAATAAAATAGAACTATTCTATAATATTTAAATAATAAGAAAATCAAGTTCTAATTGGAAATTAAAGCAATCTTTGCAGAAAAAAGATGTTTCTATAAATTTTATATAAAACTCCGTCCAACAGACCGTAGTCATGAGAGTTTCAAATTTTGTTGTGGCAGATAAATCTGCCATGTATGTTATATGATAATCTACATTTTTTTTTGAAGTATAATGATAAATTCTTTATTTCCCTTAGGACCTAAAACAGGGGAGGGGACAACTTTTTTGCATACAAGGCCAATGTTTGTAAAAAAATACGAAATGTCTTTTATAACACTTTCGTGTAACAAAGGATCCTTTACGACACCTTTTTTCCCGACCATTTTTTTACCTACTTCAAACTGAGGCTTTATAAGAGCCAAAATAGTTGAGTTTGGTTTTAAAAATTTTAAAACTGCAGGAACAACTATTTTTAATGAGATAAATGAAACATCTATAACTGCTATATCAATAGAATCAGGAATAGTCTCTTTTGTCATATATCTTATATTTGTTCTTTCTATTACCACAACTTTCTTATCTGTTCTTAACTTCCAGGCTATCTGCCCATAGCCTACATCAACTGCGTAAACTAAAGAAGCACCATATTGCAGAAGACAATCCGTAAAACCTCCTGTTGATGCTCCCACATCAAGACATATGGTATTTAAGACATTAACCGGCATTTCCTTTAAAGCCTTTTCAAGTTTAAGTCCCCCACGACTTACAAAAGCAATATCATCGCCTTTAAGTATTATTTCTGCATCTGTTTTTATAGATAATCCCGGTTTATCAACGACAATGTTATTTACTAAAATTCTGCCAGCCATAATAACAGCTTTTGCACGCATACGACTTGAAACCAGGCCTTTTTCAAAAACTATAAGATCAAGTCTTTTTTTATTGGACTTCATTTTTTTTTTACAATCTCTTTTGCAGCACAGATAATTGCTGATGAATCTATCTTGTGTACTTCCCTTAACAGTTGTTGGGGGCCGTGTTCAACAAAAACGTCATCAATACCAAGTCTTGTAACACTGATTCCAGATATATTATTGTCATTTAAACATTCTAAAACAGCACTGCCAAATCCACAGCTTTTCATGTGATCTTCTACAGTTATAATTTTTTTAATTTTTCCTGCCAGAGTCAGTATAAGCTTTTCATCCAAAGGTTTAACAAATCGGCAATTTACAACAGTTGGGAAAATATTTTCTTCAGATAGTTTTCTGCAGGCTTTGATTGATTCAGAAACAGTGCTTCCTATGGCAAGAATAAGGACATCTTTTCCATTTATCAGGATCTCTGCTTTACCTATTTGTACAGGTTTTACAATATCTGAAAGTTTGGCTCCTGTGCCTTTCCCACGTGGATACCTCACAGCTATAGGACCTTTGTCATAATCCATTGCTGTTTTGATCATCCGGCAAAGTTCACTTTCATCCTTTGGAGCCATAATAACCATATTAGGTAAAGCTCTTAGATAGGAAAAGTCAAATAAGCCATGATGAGTAGGTCCGTCTTCTCCTACAATACCGCCCCTGTCAATTGCAAATTTAACAGGTAACGATTCTATACAAACATCATGTAAAATTTGATCATAAGCTCTTTGTAAAAAGGTTGAATAAATGGCAACTACAGGTTTAAAACCTTCTGTTGAAAGTCCTGCGGCAAAAGCTATTCCATGCTGTTCTGCTATTCCAACATCAAAAAAACGATCTGGAAATTTTTTACAAAAACCCATAAGACCTGTTCCTTCGGGCATAGCTGCTGTAACTGCCACTATTTTATCATCTTTTTGAGCAAGTTCTATAAGTGTTTTTCCAAAAACATCTGTGTATGAAGGCGTTTTTAATGAATTTCTTTTATTTGCATTGTCTCCTGTATCAATATTAAAAGCCCCAATACCATGAAAATATACAGGATTTTTTTCAGCAGGAATATACCCTTTTCCTTTTTTTGTTGTTACATGGATTAAAACAGGTTCTTCCAGGCTTTTTATATTTTCTAAAATATCAATTAAATGGTTTAATTTATGTCCATTAATGGGACCAAAATATTCAAAATCTAAGGCCTCAAAAAGCATACCCGGGGTAATAAAAGTTTTAAATGAATTTTTAGAGCGTTTTGCAAGTCTGTACATATCATTTCCTATTTTAGGAAGCGATTTAAGAAATTTACCAAACTCTTTTTTAAAATTAATAAGATATTTTGATGAAAAACTTCTGCTTAATAAGGATGAAAAAGCTCCTACATTAGGTGAAATTGACATGTCATTGTCATTTAAAATAACAATAAGATTTTTATGAAGATCTCCTGCCTGATTAAGACCTTCAAATGCAAGCCCTGCTGTAAGAGAGCCATCTCCTATAACAGCTATAACTTTTGAATTGTCCTGATTTAACTCTTTTGCGCAGACCATTCCTAAACCAGCAGAAATAGATGTACTGCTGTGTCCTGTTGTAAAAGCATCAAACTCGCTCTCACTTATTTTGGTAAAGCCGGATAAGCCTTTATATTTTCGTAATGTATTAAACTGTTTTTTTCTTCCTGTTAAAATTTTATGGGCATATGACTGGTGTCCAACATCCCAGATTATTTTATCAGAAGGAGCATTAAATACATAATGAATTGCTATGGTAAGTTCAACCACACCAAGACTTGATGCAAGATGGCCTCCATTTTTTGATACAGTATGAACAATAGAGTCTCTAATCTCTTTTGCAAGTAAATTAAGTTCAGGTAATGTTAATTTTTGTAAATCTTTTGGACAATTAATTTGATCAAGATATTTCAAAAGAACTAAGAACTCCTTATTTTAAAAGTATTTTGGATATTTGGTTTTCAGCAACCTGCAATCCACTACTTTTTTCTATTGATAATATATTTTGCAATGGCACAAAGAGGCAGTGCATTTTTACCAAACTCATTTATTGAACACAGTGCATTATCTATAAATGTATGAGAAAGTTTTTTTGCAGATTCTACTCCAAGGAGCAGGGGATATGTTGATTTATTACGTTTATTATCTGTGCCGGTAGATTTTCCCATTATTTCAGGATCTCCTGTGATATTTAATATATCATCTGTTACCTGGAATGCTAAACCTATGTTATGAGCATAAATACTTAATGATTTTATCTGTGATTTACTTGCCTTTGCAATTATTGATCCTGATAAAACAGAAGCTTTTATAAGAGCTCCTGTTTTTGAAATATGAATTTTTTCAATCTCTTGTATTGTAAGCTCTTTTCCTTCAGAGAGGATATCATTCATCTGACCATAAATCATACCTTTATTGCCTGAAGCCTTTGCAATTTCTTTTATAATAAGAAGTTTGTTTTCAAAATCTTTTTTATCATAATTTTCATTTTTGCAAATGCTTAAGGTTTCAAAAGCCAATGTTAAAAGAGCATCTCCTGTTAGAATTGCTGTTGCTTCATCAAAAGCTCTGTGACAGGTAAGTTTGCCTCTTCTGTATTCATCATCATCCATGGCAGGCAAATCATCATGTATTAAAGAGTAGGTATGAATCATCTCAAGAGCACATGCAGTATTTAACAGATCTTTGTTTATTTCACATCCTATGGCCTGAGCTGTGGCTATACATAAAACAGGTCTTAAGCGTTTACCGGATCCCATAAGTGAATAGTTCATGGCTTCCAAAAGTCTGCTGGAATCAGAAGAACTGTTTAGAATATTTTCCAGAGTAAAATTAACTATTTTGATTTTATCATCAAGATAGTTTTTTAAATCAAACATTATAAAAGCCTGAACAATTGTTTAAAATTATATTTACCTGCTTCATTACTATCTATTTATCATCCGGCAAAAAGGGTTTTTCAACATACTCTTCATTGGAATTTTGCAGTAAAACAGTAACTTTTTTTTCTGTTTCATCAAGTCTTTGGGAACACAATTTAGAAAGAGTCACTCCTTTTTCAAATTTTTTAAAAGATTCTTCAAGGGAAAGCTCTCCTGACTCAAGAGTGTTTATGATCTCTTCCAACTCATTTATTGATTGTTCAAAAGTCTTTTTAGCCATTATTCTATTATTTCCTCAACACTGCAAATTATTTTTCCGCTTGCAAAAATAATTTCCATGCGGTTTTTTAGTGAAACATCTGATGAACTGTTCACTATTTTACCTTCAGGCAGAAGTTTTGCAATGCTGTATCCGCGTTTTAAAATCAGTGCAGGATTTAAAGCAAAAAGTGCTGCATTAAGCTCAGCTGTTTTTGCTCTGTTTTTATTTAGTATAAATCTAATAGTTGATAATAAGTTTGATTTTTTATTATTTAACCTTAGTTTATAATTTGTAATCATTGCCAAAGGTGAAAAAAAACAGATTTTCTCTTTTTGCAATAAAAGTCTTGTTTTATTTGTTATTAATACTCTTAATATTGATTTAGTCAAGCGTTTGGATAGATCATCTATTTTTAACCTTAAATCATCAACATCCTTTAAGGGATTTTTAATTCTGTTTTTAAGCTGGTTTAATTGAAATTTTTTAAAAGAGATAATTCCCATAATAGATAAATTTAAATTTTTAAAAAGATCCATTGATTTTTTTAAAAGTTCCTTTTTATCAGGTACAGCACAAATAACTGCAGCCGAAGGGGTAGGGGCTCTTAAGTCTGCTGCAAAGTCAGATAAAGTATAATCTGTTTCATGACCTATGGCTGAAATAATAAAAATATCAGAGTAAAAAATGGCCATAACCACAGTTTCCGAATTAAAAGGAGCCAAATCTTCAAAAGAACCTCCGCCCCTTGCAAGTACTATAATATCTGAATCATTTTGCTTGTTTACAAAATTTATGGCAGATACAATTTCCTGTTCGGAATCCTGTCCCTGTACTTTTACAGGAAGTATCTGTATATAAACATTTGAAAATCGTTTATTTGCAATATTTATAAAATCATGTACAACAGAACCTGTAGAAGATGTAATAAGACTTATTTTTTTAGGTATGAAAAGGGGAGGGAGCTGTTTTTTATGTTCATCATTAAAAATTCCCTGTTTTGAAAGACTTTCTTTTAATTGCTGAAATGCAACCTGCAACTCACCAATCCCTTTAGGCTCCAAATGTTCAAAAAGTACCTGATATACTCCATTTTGGGAATAAACTGTTAATCTGCAAAGCCCGGTAATACTCATTCCATTCTTAGGTAAAAATGTCAGTTTTTTATTTTGACCGGAAAACATTACACAGTTTATTTTATTTCTCTCATCTTTTAGAGTAAAATAATAATGACCTGACATTGGGACATGGAAATTTGATATTTCTCCTGTAACCCAGATTATAGGAAAATTTTCCTCAAGAAGTTGTTTAATATCTGAATTTAATTTTGTAACTGTATATATTTTTCTTTGTAAATTCATAAATAGAAAAGTTTTAAGGTTTTAAATTTAATTACGAATAGAACTTAAATCATATATAATTTACAAATGCAATAACAGCCATGAGTCAGATCTGAAATTTGGACATAAAACAAAATTATGGTATTTAATTTTAAAATATGTCCAATGTCCCATAATGGATATTATGTTAACTTTTTAGTATAGTAAAAAATATTCATCTATATTTTTAAATATTGAATTTATCCCTCTTTAAGTATATAGGTATATTTATAATTGCAATGCTAAATATTTTGATATAGTAATTTTTCCTTTTCCTTAAATAGTACCTGACAGGCTGTTACGGAATGCAGATTTTAAAACTCTACATACAAATATAACCTGGTTATTAAATAATTTTTATATATACTTGATAAATCAATATTGTTTCTTATAATAATTTTAGAGTTTTTTTTTAAAAAAAAAAGGAGGTTTTATATGCAGCCAGCTACAATGCAGTCAACAAGCAAAGTTGCAGTTAACAGTTTTATCAGAAGTGTTTCACACTGGATGGACATAGGTAT
>JASFBI010000427.1 GCA_030149595.1 Desulfobacterales bacterium | reverse complement strand
GATCTAACCTCTGGTACATTTACAGTGATGGGAGATACTCCAAGAGCATTAAGCATTCTGTTTTCATGGGGACCAAACCATGTTAACATTTTAGCTTTTTTTATATCTTCTATGGACTCTATGTTTTGTTTTGTGGAATAAATCTGATCAAAATCAACATCTAAAAGTAAAAGGATTTTGTATCCTCTTTTTTCAGCTTCTTTTAATAAATGGGGTCTTATTTTATTTTTTATATACTCTACTTCATCCCATCCCCATGCCTTAAAAAGGAATGGAAGCTCCAAAACAGATATATCAGGACAGACTGTGTTTGCTATACCTCCTGAAGCAGTAACAAGTGCTCCCTGAAGCTGGCCTGTACGCATTTTACTTATATAGTCCTCTTCGTCTCCCATAACACCGCCCCAATAAATATCAAAAACAACCTCTCCTCCAGAATCTTTTGTAAGTTCCGGGAAAAAGGTTTCACCAAGATAAATCATTACAGATATACCTTTTTGGCCAAGTGTGGCGAGTTTCAGCACAGTTTTCTGATTATCTGCCATGGCAGTATTAATTAGAAGGGCAAGTGTAAAAACAGTTAAAATTAGTCTTTTAAAAAATACTTTTTTACCTTTCACAGTAATCTCCTTAACATAAATATGTTTGATTTAGAAATTAGTTTAATATATTAAACATAATTTATTATTAAAGAACATTGTTTAGTATATCAAACTAAAAATATATACAGTCTGTTTATAACCTTCTTAGATAGCTATATTTTGCAGTAAGAGTGGATTCAGCATGAAAGTCTAAAATATTTATAACAGATTAATATCTGTATATCTGGTAGTATAATCATTGTCAAGTAGAAAAATAACATTGTTATCTATTTTAAACTATAGTTTTTAAACTGATCGTGTTTTCTAAAAGGCTATATGCTATCTTTTGGCTGATGATCAGCATATTTTTACGGGCTTCAGCAACTTTTTTTGTATAGTTCGTTGGAAATTCTGTTAACACAATAGTATCATTGCTATATTTGATAAAGAGGAAAAAGGTGAACTATTAGGGCAGATCAGGCAGCAAGGGACTGCTTTTTATTTTATATGCCAAGTATTTTTTTAGCTTCTGATACTGTTGCAACCTTTCTGTCTAATTCATTGGAAATTCTTGCTGCTCTTTTTACAAAATCAGCATTGGATTCTGCTATTTCTCCTTTTTTATAAAATATATTGTCTTCAAAACCAACACGCACATGGCCGCCCATGGCTATAGCATGTGCAGTTAGAGGCAGCTGATATTTTCCTATTCCAGATACTGACCAGCTTTGAGTCTCTTTTAAATAATCTGTTAAATAGGCAAGGTTTTTTATGCTTCCGCAAGTTCCTCCCTTAACTCCTAAGACAAAATTTATATGAAATTTATCAAAAAAACCTCCTGCTTTTTGAAGTCTTTGTGCTGTTTCCAGCATGGCGAGGTCAAAAATTTCAAATTCGGGCATTATATTGTTTTGTCTGATGGCACCGGCTATTTTTTTGATTGTTTTTAAACTGTTCTTGTAAATATCATCTCCAAAATTCATAGACCCCATGGAGATGGTTGCCATGTGAGGTTTTAATAATAGAGGTTTTATGCGTAAGTCATCTGGTGTGCCTACGGTACCACCTGTTGAAAATTGAATAATACAATCTGTTAAAGCAAGTATTTTTTCTGTAACTTCATGAAAAATGTCTGTGTTCTGGCTTGGTCTGCCTGCTTTATCTCTGACATGAAGATGGATAATAGCAGCTCCTGACAAAACAGCATCTTTTGCAGATAAAGCAATCTCATCAGGTGATATGGGAAGGTATGGACACTCTTTTTTTGTAAGTTCTGCACCAGTAACAGCACATGTAATAATAACGGGATTTTTATCCATACTTTTCATTTTGTAAAAGCCTGCCTGTTTTTTCTTTGATTTTGTTTTAAAACAACACAGGTTCCTTTTGCTTTACATACAAGCTTTGGCGGATCTAAAACTTTTCCAGCAGACTCAGCTACTGTATAATCTTTAGAAATCACCTTGTTATCACTAAATTCCATTTTTCGCGATGTATTACCAGTACTTACAATTTTTCCAGTAGCCCCAATCTATTCTCCTGCATAAACAGGGGTGAGAAAATCTATTTTTTCATCTGCCCGAAACAGTCCCTCATCACAGCCCTTGTTGTTTAGAA
>JASFBI010000097.1 GCA_030149595.1 Desulfobacterales bacterium | reverse complement strand
CGAAAATTGAAACTCTCATGATTACGGTCTGTTGGACGGAGTTTCATATAAAAAAATAAGTAAAAATATAACTTATTAGGAGGTCCCATGAGTTTGATTTCTGTAGATAAAGATAAATGTAAAAAAGATGGAATATGCATAGATGAATGTCCTGTTAAAATCATCCATTTTCCTGATAAAAGCAGTACCCCTGAAACTTTTAAAGGAGCAGAAGATTTTTGCATAAACTGTGGACACTGCACATGTGTCTGTCCTGTCGGCGCTCTGTCCCATATAAACTTCACACCTGACACTTGCCCTCCTATACAAAAAGAGTTGCTTCCCACTGCAGAACAGGCAGCACATTTTCTCCGTTTTCGAAGATCCATACGGACTTTTAAAGATAAAAACATTGATAAAAACAAACTTGAAAAAGTGATTGATATTGCCCGCTTTGCTCCATCAGGCCATAATTTCCAGCCAGTAGAATGGACAATAGTATATGAAAAAACCAAGGTAAAAAAACTAACAGGTATGGTTATTGACTGGATGCACTCCATATTAAAAGCATTACCAAAAAAAGCTGCTGAAATGCATCTGGATTTTATTATTGCTGCATGGGAAACAGGAAGCGATACAGTGTGCCGCAATGTCCCCCACCTTATTATAGCTCACGGTGACAAAAACAATCCTACCACCCATGATTCCTGTGTTATTGCCATGACATATCTTGAACTTACAGCATCATCTATGGACTTGGGCTGTTGCTGGGCAGGATATTTTAATGTAGCAGCTCAGCTATGGGAACCATTAAAAAAAGAGCTGAATCTTCCTTTAGACCATCTTGCATATGGCACAATGATGATTGGTATTCCAAAATATAAATACCACAGACTACCCACAAGAAAGAAATCAACCATATCATGGATATAACTGTTAATAATTTTATATATTACTTGCTAAATATTTTACCAAATGATAAATAAACTATTTTATTTTAATTTACTATTATAGTAGGTACATAGATTTTTAAATAATTATTTTTTTATTTTAGATGAGTACTAAATTATATGCAATTATCCATAATCTGGATTGATTATGCTGTAAAATTTTTAAAATATTAGTGTAGATTATGATTTTATTAATAATCTACACTAAATGACACTTAATTTTTAAATTGTATCTTACATTTTTTTTAGAGAAGGAGTTAATAAATGGCTTATAATGCTATAGATATGGCTGACTGGCAGATTTCAGAAGCTGCTGAAAAAAACATGCCCACACCTGATGAATGGAGAGACAAACTCGGTCTGGAAAAAGATGAAATGCTTCCCATGGGAAGACTTGCTAACCTGGATTTTCTTAAAATTATCAACCGCATGTCAGACAAACCCGATGGGAAATATGTTGAAGTTACTGCAATTACCCCCACTCCTCTTGGAGAAGGTAAAAGTACTACTTCCTGTGGACTTATGGAAGGTCTCGGAAAACGCGGGAAAAATGTGGGCGGTGCCTTAAGACAACCTTCAGGTGGCCCTACAATGAATGTTAAAGGTACTGCTGCAGGTGGTGGAAATTCTCTGCTTATCCCAATGACAGAATTTTCATTAGGTCTTACCGGTGATATCAATGACATCATGAATGCTCATAACCTTGCTATGGTAGCTATGACTTCACGTATGCAGCATGAAAGAAACTATAATGATGAACAATTGGCACGTCTCACCAACATGCGTCGATTAGACATTGATCCTACTCGTGTTGAACTTGGGTGGATTATTGATTTTTGTGCACAATCTTTAAGAAATATTACCATAGGAATGGGCGGCAGGTTTGACGGTTTTACAATGCAGTCTAAATTTGGAATCGCAGTTGGTTCTGAATGTATGGCTATTCTTTCTATTATTAAAGATCTTGCAGATCTTAGAGAACGTCTTGATAATATAACTGTTGCATTTGATAAGAGTGGTAAACCTGTAACTACTGGTGACCTTGAAGTAGGTGGAGCAATGACTGCTTTCATGAGAAACACAATCAATCCTACTCTTATGTGTACAGCAGAATATAACCCATGCATGGTTCATGCTGGACCTTTTGCAAATATTGCTGTTGGTCAGTCCTCTATTATTGCTGATCGTGTTGGTCTTAAACTCTTTGATTATCATGTGACTGAGTCAGGTTTTGCAGCAGATATTGGCTTTGAAAAATTCTGGAATGTAAAATGTCGTGCCAGTGGTTTAAAACCTCATGTTTCTGTTTTAACAACAACAGTTCGTGCTTTAAAAATGCATGGTGGCGGACCAAAAGTTGTTCCTGGAAAAGCTCTTGCTGGAGAATACACAAAAGAAAATCTTGAATTGGTAGAAAAAGGTCTGCCAAATATGGTTCACATGATCAATATTATACGTAAAGCTGGTATTAATCCTGTTGTATGTATAAACAGATTTTATACTGATACAGATTCAGAGTGTGCTATAATACGTAAGGCAGCAGAAGCTGCTGGTGCCCGCTGTGCCGAGTCCAAACATTGGGAACTTGGTGGTGATGGAGCATTAGAAATTGCTGATGCAGTTATTGATGCATGTGAAGAAGAAAATGATTTCAAGTTCCTCTATCCTCTGGAAATGAAACTGCGTGACCGTGTTGAAGTTATTGCAAAAGAAGTTTATGGTGCTGACGGCGTATCATGGAGTCCTGAAGCTGAATCAAAAGCTAAAATGCTTGAAGCCGATTCAAAATACGATGATTTTTCAACAATGATGGTTAAAACTCATTTAAGCTTGTCCCATGAACCAACAAAAAAGGGAGTTCCAGAAGGATGGACACTGCCCATAAGAGACATTCTTATCTATTCTGGAGCAAAATTCTTATGTCCATGTGCAGGTACTATCAGCCTTATGCCTGGAACAGGTTCAAACCCAGCTTTCAGAAGAATTGAGGTTGATACTGATACTGGTAAGGTAAGTGGTTTATTCTAATTTTTATAAAAATTAGAATAAAGATAAAAGCTATAGAATAAATAAAACAGGGAATCTATTATGACTCCCTGTTTTTTTCTTTAAAAGAGCAGGGATATACCTGCTCTTGATATACAATAACAAATGAATTATATAAATCTGCTATAAGGAAATCTTATGCGTTTTTTACTTGTTAATCCGTTTTATCCCATTTCTGAAACACCATCCCCCCCCCTTGGTCTGGCTTTTTTGGCAGCTGTCCTTGAAAAAGCTGGTATAGAAGTTAAAATTGCCGATTATGTTGTTACTCCTTACAGCAAAGAAGCTCTTCAGGCAGAAATAAAAAGTTTTAAGCCACAAATAGTTGGAATAACAGCTGTTACAATGACTTTTTATAACGCTGAAAAAGTAATAAAAGATGTTAAAAGTATAGATCCTGATATATTTACTGTAATAGGTGGTCCACATACAACATTTTATGCAGAAGAGACTTTAAACAGCGTTCCTGAGCTTGACTTTGTTATTCTTGGAGAAGGTGAACCATCAATTGTTAAACTGGCAAAAATAATTAACGATAAACACACTGATTTTGAAAATATCAAAGGTATTGTTTACCGTAAAAATGGTACCATAAAAAGAATAGAACCTGCCCTCTATTCTGTAAAAGTAAATGAACTTCCTGTTCCCTCCAGACATTTAATACCTCTTGCAAGGTACAGAGCTCTACACATGCCTGTAAGCATGACAACAAGCCGCGGATGCCCCTTTAAGTGCATTTTTTGTGTAGGAAGAAAAATGGTTGGAGCAAAGGTCAGATACAATGATCCCATAAAGATTGTTGATGAATTAGAATACCTTAGCACACTTAATTTTCACCAGATAAATATTGCTGATGATCTTTTTACAGCAAACAAAAAACAGTGTACTGCTGTTTGTGATGAAATATTAAAACGTAATCTTAAAGTTCAGTGGTCATCTTTTGCACGGGTTGATACTGTCTCTCTTGAAGTTTTAAAAAAAATGAAAGCTGCAGGTTGTACTGCTGTTAGTTTTGGCGTTGAAACAGGCAGCCCTGAAATATTAAAAACCATAAAAAAAGGAATCACTCTGGATCAGGTAGTTGAAGCTGCTAAAATGTGTGTTGAAGCAGACGTTATTCCCCATGCATCTTTTATTTTAGGCCTTCCCGGTGAAACTCCAAAAACACTTCAGGAAACCCATGAATTTGGTGAAATGTTAAAAGAGATAGGTGTTTCTTACGGATACCACCTGTTAGCACCATTTCCAGGCACAGCTGTAAGGGATGATCATGAAAAATATGGAATTAAAATACTTTCCAATGACTGGTCAGAATACCATGCAAACAAAGCTATTGTAGAAACAAAGGATGTCTCTTATAAGGTTTTGGACAAAATCGCAAAACACTGGTCAGACGAATTGGATAACTGGCTTGGTGAAATAAAAAAACGGATGGAAAAAGGAACAGCCAAAGAAGAAGATGCATGGCAGCTTATAAACCTTGAATATACAGTAATTAATTATGATATTATGATGGAAAGTGCCATTGAAAAACATGGATTCTGGAAAAACTCAAACTCTAACTCTGACACAACAGACAAAGATGAGCTGATGATACTTGCTGGTAAAGTACACAAATACACAGATTATGACCAGCATAAAGTATTTGACTCTTTAAATCACGCATATAACAATAAAAATATTCTCTATACAAGGGAAAATGATAATATAACCTGGAGATGGGCAGATTATCTATAACATACGGCATGGCCGGAGCATGGTTATTCTTTATCGGCGCCACAACGAAAATTGAAACTCTCATGATTACGGTCTGTTGGACGGAGTTTCATATAAAAATAACATTAAACATAGAAAGTAGTGTATCAAAATTATAATGTTATTATCTGCCTGTTGAAAATAATATATCTTTTTTTGCAAATCCTGGTTCATACATTTTTTAACCAGGATTTGCAAAAAACATTTATTTTATCATAAAACAACGTTAAAAGAATTAAAATCAATGAATCCCATAAAACTTAATCTTGAAAAACATTGTATAGAAACAGAAACTAAAAGTATTTATAACAAATTAATATCTAATTATTTCAAATCAAAATCAAACAAAATTCAACTTGAAAAACAGATTGATTTTTTACATAAGGCTTTAACAACCCTTGATTTTCAAACTTTGCGGGGACAAATTACACAACTTTGTAAAAATAATGAAAATTCTGTTACCTATGAAACAAATAAGAAGAAGGATATAATAATTAAAGTTGACGGCATCAATATATTTACAAAATAATAATTAAAAGACTGAATTTATAAAACATCCGGCACCTTGCTGTTCAGAACCTCCTGGTATAACTCCTAAATCAGCAGGACTAAGCGGTCTGTATATATTTCTGGGAACCATCTCTATATTAAATTTTACAGGGAAATTATTAGGCCCTTTAATTGTCATAACAACAGCTATTTTTGCCAGGTTTTCAGAACCATCAGAAATTATCCAGGCAGTTCCATCTGTCTTAAAATATGAAAAAAAACCCTCTCCTCCTGTGTTTGCAACAATATTGTTTGTAAAAATATAAGCACTGTTTGCAGCAACATCAACAATCTCCAAGTTACTACCGGATATTTGAAATTTTTCTGTAACAACTGTCTTATTCATTATAAATTCAACAGTAACTGATGCAGCATCTGCCTGTGTAATTTCAGAAATATTAATAAAGGTTTTTTTCATCCGCTCGAGTACCAGCTGACTCTTCTGGGAAATAGCATATGCATCTTTTGAAAAAAGAAATGCCCGTGCTCCCTGGGTAAGACCAAATCCTGCAATTCCTGATAGAATCCCAACAAGCAGTAATGTAACTATAATTTCAATTAATGTAAAACCGTTTTTTTTTTTAATTTTTCCCATAATATTGACTGGCTTCATTTTATATGTAATTTTATAAATACTTAAAAAACAAGAAGGTTGCTAAAGAACAAGAATTCTCATACCTCATTTCTATTTTTTGCTTTCAAAAAATAGAGAACTATTTATGGCCTTTGTTGTGTTATCAATTATTGTAACTTTAAGGATTTTCTGCCCGGAAACATAGCCTGATGCCCCTGGTTCATTATGACTTTCATCAAAATCATCAAAAGAATTAAACTCTATACTATATGCAGAGTCATTGTATATAGTAACTATTCTGGCATGCAGACTGGCAAGCAGATCTTCCTCATTAAGCATAGCAAAATAATCAGCATTTATACTCTCCATTACTCTATTTAGTCTATTAATAATCTGGATATTTCATGCAGGTTTCATACTTTGATTTAAACCTGTTTCCATTAAAGAGACCATAAAAGATCCTAATATAGCCACTATAATAATAGACACAACAACCTCTATTAATGTAAAACCACATTTTTTTTTATTAATAACTATTTTACTCATTCTATATACCCTGTATATGGTTCAATAAATATATCTCCAATATTTCCAGTTGTTGATATAATTCTATTTGCCTGTGGGTTTGCTTCTGATTTATGGGAAATACTATAAGGCACTCCCCATGAATCAAAAGATATATAACCTGTATAACTTATTGAATCAGGCTTTGGCAAAGCTGCTGCATCTTCACCAGGAAACCTATAATCATGCTGAGATGTATCATACATATACAATTTATATGTGGAACCTAAAAACTGTATTCCCCAGTTTAAATTAGAATTTAATGCTCTCATCTGAGAATATCTAAGGTGGGATTTCAGTTTCTCTATCTGAATAATATTTTCAACACTATCTATACTTTGTCCTGAATTTCTCATCAAAACAAAAGCTGATAATATACCTATAATAAGCAAAACCACTATCACTTCAATAAGTGTAAATCCTTTATTATTTGAAAAAAACGGGGATTTAACAATCTCTTTTTTATTCTCCATTGAACATCCTTGTTTATATGAAACTCCGTCCAACAGACCGTAATCATGAGAGTTTCAATTTTCGTTG
>JASFBI010000426.1 GCA_030149595.1 Desulfobacterales bacterium | reverse complement strand
GTTTCGTTTATTTTCATATCACTATTTTTTCGTACTACACCATTATAAGCTATGCAGCCGTATCAAACACCAGGCAGCTTTTAACCTGTACCCCAAGGCTCAGCTCAATGCTGTCCAACTTCTTTTTATATGATATTCAACTATTTTAATGATCAACAACTCTTTGTTAAAGATAACTGCACAACTATTATTGATTTTTCAGATAAACATACAAAAATAACAAAAGACTCCCAAATATCTCAATATTTCCTCGGTGGTTCAAGCTATGGAATTTCTTTAAAAAATTTAAAAACAAAAATAGATAATATTTATGAAGTAGGTAGCTGTAATCCATATTATATCAGCGAATTAGAAAATAGTTACACAGGCTATAACAGTAACGGTGAAAAAGAGAGAAGAGAAAGACTGGAGTACATAAAAAATAACTATCTTGATAATAATATTCCTGTAATTTTACATCTTAAAAGGTTTTGGTTTTTATGGGGACATTATATTGTTTTAACAGGGTATGATGATATTAATGGAGTTATATATTATGCAGATCCAAATGGTGCTTTATTAAATACAGTTACTATTGATGATTTTATTAAAAAAAACTGGTACCTTCATAAGGGGGACCCCATTTATATGCAGGCAAGATGGGATGGCAAATGGATTGGCTTTTATACAAATAAATAATCTGTGCTAACACTTAACTTTACCCTTAAATGCCAGCACCAAAGATATCATAAAATTTAAATTCAACTATTTTTAAAACCATAGATCTCTGTTCAGCTTTTTTTTAAAAAAATCAAATTCCATTGCTGCTAATATACGCATATGCACTGTGGTTGTGGATTGATTCAAAATTTTCAACACTTAAAGAAAACCAGATGATATTCTCATCTTTTTTCATCTCAAATGCTATATCCCTTGCTATGTCTTCTACAAATTTGGGATTAGCATACCCCTTTTCAGTAACATATTTTTCATCAACCCGTTTTAATACAGAATAAACATCACATGAAGCTGCGTTTTCCACTAACTGAATAATATCTTCAATCCATATAAATTTATCAAATCGGATACTCAGCCTTACCTCTCCACGTTGATTATGAGCTCCATTGTCACTTATTTCTTTACTACATGGACATACAGAGGTTATGGGAACAAAAACTTCACATACAAGATCGTTTTTGTTTTCTGAATTAACAGATCCTACCATCCTGCAGGTATAATCCAGTAAACCAGGAGACTTGCTGATCGGAGCTGTTTTTCTTATAAAGTAGGGGAACATAACTTCAATATGAGCTGATGCAGCATGAAGTTCTTTTTTCATCTGAGATAAAATCTCTGCAAATGTTTTAATAGAAACTTCATCTCTAAAAGCATGCAGCATTTCAATAAAACGACTCATGTGAGTCCCTTTTATTTCATGGGGAAGATCCACAAACATATTAATTGAAGCTATTGTATGCTGATAATCATTTACTCTGTCTAATACCTTAATAGGATATCTGATATTTTTTATACCTACTTTATTGATAGGTATATTTCTATAATCCGGCTGATTTTGAATGTCTTTCATAATAACTCTATTTAAAAATATTCCTGATTTATTTTATATGCTCTTTTAAAACAGATAATCGGGTTTAACATTACCCATGGAGGTAAAAAGGTTTCCTTTAATTTTTTTATTACTTCTGTATAGATCATTTAATAGTTTTTTTACCTCACCTCTTTTGGATTTATTTGCAGAAGGACAAACATTTTTAAAAACAGGGATACCATTTTCAATAACAAAACGTTTAATCATCTCCTCGTCTACAAAAACAAAGGGTCTTATAATTGAAAACTGTCCTTTAAACAACTTCTGACAAGGCAGCATTGTACTTATTTCTCCTGTATAGCACATATTTAAAAACAAAGTTTCTATAAAATCGTCTTTTGTATGTCCTAAAGCAAGTTTTTTACAGCCAAGACCATCTGCAATTTCAAACAACCTTTTCCTGCGAAGCCTGGAACATAAAAAACATGGGTTTTCTCTATTTTCCCTGCCATGGGCCAAAACCCCATGATTTGTCTTTTCAACTATAAGATTATACCCTACACTTTTACAGTAAACAGCCAGCTCATCTGCAAAACTACCATCAAATCCTGCATCAATATAGATAGCAAACAGTTCATAATTGATGGGAACTCTGGACAAGCGGTCATGTAAAAAAAA
>JASFBI010000425.1 GCA_030149595.1 Desulfobacterales bacterium | reverse complement strand
TCTTTGAGATCATATTCCTGTGAATCAACTTCTTCTGTACGCTGTAAATCTAAAACATCATCTACAGGTTCAACAGACTCAGTTTTCATCTCTATTTTTTCTTCTTTAAACTTTTTTATATAAGGATCATCATCTAAAGGAGTTTCAAGCACATTCAAAACAGTCTCTTTTCCTTCCAAAGCCAAAGCCTTGCCAAGATAGTTTATAAAACAACTATCCCCAAAAAAACAAATTCCCATACATATCGTTACCAGGCCTATAAATTTAACAAATTTTCGACATGGAAACAGAAAAACACCTTTAATGCATTTACTATTCATACAAAAGAGAACCCTGTTCTTAAAATTGAAATATTTTCTAATAATGAAAGCTATAACAAAGAAAATCTGCAAAATAAAGATAATTTTCAAAAAATCATATAATTTAAAATATAGCAGACAGTACCCGGGCAAAAACAAGGATTTTTTATCAAGGTTAAGGAAGATCAAAGTTTTAATGCAGAAGCTGACTAAAAAAACAGTTTAGTTCAGGCACTATATGGAAAAAATTAGAAAGGAACAACCGGCTGTTACATAACGCAGTTTTTTTATAAACCATATACAGCACAAGCTATCTCTTGCAAAAAAATGTGCCATATACCGTATATAAATTATTTTCTCATCCAGAAGATTGAACTACAAGGGCATACCTACCCTTGCAGTTTATTTTACACCTGCTCTTTTAAAAACTTAAGGATTGACCTGTCTCTTTTTACATCCGGCTGAAAAATAATTGAATAGTGATCTTTTCCAGAAAGATCCTCTATTTTCGCATGGGGAATATAATCAAGAATCTTTTTTACAGCATATTCAGGCAAAAGACGATCATCATCTGTAATAATGCCCTGTCCCGCTTTAAGAATCAATACAGGACATAAGACTTTTGCATAGTATTTTTCTATATTAAACTTTGTAAGATTTTCAATTTCTTCTACTATATGTTCTTTTTGTATACGGGAACATACTCCTGACTCAATTTCTTGTATATCATATCTAAAATATGCATCCAGAGTATCTGACCATGGCTGAAAAAACTGCAGCTTTTTTAACAGAGCAACGTACCTGTCATAGGAGGGGAACACCTGCCCCAGACGATCAAGAGAAGGTTTTATACCTAAAAATATTTTCGCCACATGTTCATCTGAAAGCTTGCCACCCCCATCAATCACAATGATTTTCTCTGTCTGTTCAGGATATAGTGCAGCAAAAGCAATCACAATTGATGCTCCCAGAGAGTGCCCCATTAAAACAACTCTCTTTTCCCCAATATCTGTTATTATTTTTAAAATATCTTTGCAGTGCTGAAAAACAGAATATCCTTTATCCGGCTTTTCTGAAAGCCCCCTGCCTCTCAAATCCATTGCAATAGTACGATGCTCAGGCGAAAGTTTTAGAGCCATATGATCCCAACACCTGCAATTTGCAGTTAATCCATGAAAACACAAAACAGTCCTGCCATCTCCATTCCAGACAGCAAGCTGGATCTCTACATTATCACCAAGAGCTTTTCTCATTTCAGGTTCAATCAAAATATTTACTCCTATTATAACATGTATATTTAAAGAGTTTTTTTGTCATAAAGCACTTCTTTTATTTTTTCATAGATCTTTTTTTCACCTTTGCAGTCTTCAGGAACAATGGGAAGCATACTTTCGGCTATTTGTATTGCAGTCAACCTGTTGGCAGGTCCTTTTATAAGCTGCCGTAAAGTTTTTATTGCTTTTTCATTATCTGCATTAAAAATTCTTGCCTGTTTACGTATCATTTTTTTAAAATAAGGTTCACTGGTATCTGTAAAAACATTATGACTTTTTACAATATCCCTTATATGTATAAGCTTTTTTTGATCATAGATATAATTAATTCCGGCCATAGCAGCCATAATACGCAATGCCCCCTCAACAAACCCCCCTTTTTCAAGATCATCAAGAAGCTGTGTTTTTACGGCCTTTTCCCTCTCCTTTATACCTTTTCTTATCTCTTCCTCTTCTTTTTTTATCCTCTCTTCAACACTATTTTTAAAACACATTTTTAGAAACGGGTTTCCATAAACCGAACGAAAATATGTTTCCTGCATTTGATCTCTAAAATCTCTATAACCATCAAGCGCAGCTCCTATATTCTCCGCAACATCTTTTTCCCTTGCAAGGAAAACGTTATCTTTTGATACAGGC
>JASFBI010000096.1 GCA_030149595.1 Desulfobacterales bacterium | reverse complement strand
AAAGGCAAAAGGGGTCGTTATAAGCAAGCCTGAATTAACTCAAATATTCTTTAGTGGCCATAACATCAGGTTTGTTATGGCCATTTTAAATAGCCTTGCTGCTGTTTTATTAAAATATTCAATATAATCCTAAAAAATTTCCTTTTATTTATTTTAACAAAGTTTTAATTCTATCCTCACACTTTGCTAACATTATAGATTTATAAAATTAACAATTCCTCAACTAAATTTAATTTAAATTTTGTTAAGGAATAAATCAGAAATAATTTTATATTCTGATTCATAGATTATGGTTAAATAGTTAAAATATTTTATGAAAAGGGGAAGATATGGGGAAAAAATGGTTTAAAACAGGAATTATTATACTTTTGTCTTTTTTTGTATCATCAATAGCATCTGCCACAGATCAGCAGGAGATATTAAAACGGCTTGATTATTTGCAAAACAAATTAATAGAACAACATAAAATAATTGAACAGCTCAAAAATAATAATGTTACTGAAAACATAGATAAAAAAGAAGTAAAATCTGATATTAAAATAAGTGAACATATTGATTCTTTAAAGTTAAAAGGTGATTTAAGGCTGCGTTATGAATATCGTGACCGTGATAAAGATAGCGGTGATAATGACAGCAAAGACCGGATGCGCACGAGATTCCGTTTTGGCGGTACATGGGTAAACAGCGATGAAAACTGGGAAGTGGCAGCAGGTCTGACAACAGGAGATGATAGTGCTACCAGCACAAATGATACCTGGAGTGAGGATAAATTTTTTGAAACCGGTGATATCAGGCTTGATTATGCGTATGCAAAGCATAAATTAAATGAATTTACTTTTATAGCAGGTCAGCAAAAAAATCCGTTTATAACTACCTGGCTTTTGTGGGACAGTGATATAAGGCCAGCAGGATTTACAGCAAATTACGATAAAAACTCTTTTTTTATTACCGCAGGTGGATATGATGTTATGCAGTATGGTGATAATTTTGGTTCTCTCTATGCGGGACAGATCGGATCAAGATTTAATTCAGGTGATTTAAAAATTCTTATGGCTCTTGCATATTATAATTATGATGGTGTCTTTGAGAATAATGAATCTCCAAATCCGGATTACAAATTTGATATTGCGGATCTTTATTTTTCTGTTAATTTTCCTGTTGGTAAAATAAATTTTAATATGTACGGTCAGGTCTTTAATAATTTTGGAGCAGACGGTGATAAGGGAGAAGGGATTCTTGGATCTGACCTTGATCCTGAAGATGAAGGTACAGGATGGGTTATTGGTTTGGATGCCAAAATAGGGAAATTTAAGTGCGGTTATTCATATGCTATGGTTGGAGCTGATTCATGTGTCGGAGGTTTAAAAGATAGTGATTTTGGTTCGGGAGTAAACAAGACAGATATCAAAGGACATAAAATAAAGATTGGATATAAAATTACAGATCATTTTGCAGTTGGTGTTACCGCACTCAGTTATAAAGCTCTTGAGCTTGATAACCAGAATGAAGCGGATCTTTACCAAGTGGATATGAGCTATAAATTCTAATATGATCCATTTTTAATATCAATTAAAACAGGTGTAACCAAATAGTTACATTTTTTATTTATTATTTTTAAATCAGCAGGATACAAATATGTGGTTTACTCAAAAGAAGAAAGAAAAATTCATGCATTTCGCCTTTTTCCTTGTTGCAGCAGCATCTGTTGCAGCTCTTTTTATGATAACACTTTTTCTGTTTCTTGAAGGAATACCTATATTTGAAAAGGTTGGTTTTACAGAATTTCTTTTTGGAAATTACTGGTATCCAACATCAGAGCCAGCTGATTTTGGCATATTTCCATTAATCATCGGTTCACTTGCAATTACGATAATTTCAGCACTCATATCTATCCCCCTCGGTGTTATGAGTGCTATTTACCTTGCAGAAATTGCATCTGCCAGATTAAGAGAGATAGTTAAACCGATTATTGAGCTGATGGCTTCTCTTCCATCTGTTGTTATCGGTTTTTTTGGTATGGTTGTTGTCGCACCGATATTGCAAGACACATTTGATATTGCAACTGGTTTAAATATTTTCAATGCCTCTCTTATGCTGGCATTTATGTCAGTTCCAACCATATGCAGTCTTTCTGAAGATGCTGTATACAATGTTCCGGTCAACTTAAAGGAAGCATCTCTTGCACTTGGAGCAACACAGCTCGAAACAATTTTCAAAGTAACTCTTCCTGCTTCAATATCGGGTATTAGCACTGCTGTTATTTTGGGAATGTCCAGAGCCATAGGAGAAACCATGGTAGTTCTTATGGTTGCCGGCGGAGCTGCCATGGTGCCGGAATCTATTTTTGACCCTGCTCGTCCTTTACCAGCCTGCATTGCAGCAGAGATGGGTGAGGCCCCTTATCATGGAGATCACTACTATGCATTATTTGCAATTGGGATTGTCTTATTTGTTTTTACTTTTATTTTTAATTTTGTTGCAGATTATATTTCACATAAATACAAGCAAACCGGAGATGCGACATTATAACCTGCACAGGCGCATGCAGATACAGATATTCAAATAATAAATTTCATACACCACGCGGATCGTATTAAAGGAAATCAATAGATGAGAAACAGTACAAGTGCTGCAAATAACTTGCATGACCACGAGATCACAACAATACATGAAAGACAATTACAACTGCGTCCAGAATTTAAAAAAGTCTTTCATGTAAAAATACAAAAAAGAAAAAAACTTTTTCAACATCTTTTTTATTTCCTATTCAGACTGGCAGCATTTATTAATTTTGCGGCACTTGCAATAATTATATATTTTATATTATCAAATGGACTAAATGCTATAACCTGGGAGTTTCTAACTAAACCACCTGTTGATTCCATGACCCGAGGAGGGATATTGCCATGTATTATAGGCACTGTTTGTCTTAGTATATGCTCGGTTTCAGTTGCCTTTCCTGTTGGAGTTTTTTCTGCAATATATTTAAATGAATATGCTAAACAAGGTTTTGTCTTACGAGTAATCAGACTTTGTATTAATAATCTCGCAGGTGTACCTTCTGTTGTTTATGGTCTTTTTGGACTTGCCTTTTTTGTTATTTATCTTGAAATGGGAGTTTCAATTATAGCAGGAGCATTAACACTGGGAATTATGACATTCCCAGTGGTTATAGGATCTACCGAAGAAGCATTAAAAGCTGTGCCTGATACATACAGAGAAGCATCTACAGGACTTGGTGCCACTAAACTTCAGACAATTTTAAGAGTTGTTCTTCCAACAGCTTTACCCGGAATACTCACAGGAGGAATACTCGGCATTAGCAGGGCAGCTGGAGAAACCGCACCTGTTATGTTTACAGCAGCAGTATTTTTTTCACCCAAACTGCCTTCAGGTATATTTAGTGAAATAATGATTCTGCCATACCACATTTATGTACTTGCCACAGCAGGAACAGAAATTGAAGCAACAAGAGAACTGCAGTATGGAACGGCTCTTGTATTAATAACACTCGTACTTAGCATGAATTTAATTGCCATTATATACAGGGCAAAACTTAGAAAAAAAACAAAAATTTAATGAAAGTTTAAGCAATAATGGATAAAAAACTTAAAATCAGATCAAAAAACTTAAATTTCTATTACAGCCAGTTTAAAGCTCTCCATGATATTTCATTAGATTTTTATGAAAATCAGGCAACAGCATTAATTGGTCCTTCAGGTTGCGGAAAAAGCACTTTTTTAAGATGCTTAAACAGAATGAATGATCTTATAACAGGCATCAGGGTTGAAGGCAGTATACTTATTGATGGTAAAAATATTTACGATCCTTCAATAGATGTGGTTAGTTTAAGAGGGCGTGTTGGTATGGTTTTTCAAAAACCCAACCCTTTTCCCAAAACAATTTTTGAAAATGTTGCATATGGATTAAAAATAAAAGGTATAAAAGATAAAAATCTGATTGCAGAATATGTTGAAAAAAGCCTTCGGGCAGGAGCTCTTTGGGATGAAGTAAAAGACAGGCTCAATAACACAGCCCTTGGACTATCAGGAGGTCAGCAGCAGAGACTTTGCATTGCAAGAGCTCTTGCAGTTAACCCTGATGTACTGCTGATGGATGAACCTTGTTCAGCACTTGACCCTATCGCAACCCAAAAAATTGAAGAACTGATACATGACTTAAAAAAGTCTTATACAATTATTATTGTAACTCATAATATGCAGCAGGCTGCCCGTACATCGGATATAACAGCTTTTTTCTACATGGGAAAATTAATTGAGGCCGGTAAAACAGATACAATATTTACAAATCCCGCCTTAAAAACTACAGAAGATTACATTACAGGCCGTTTTGGTTAAAAGAAAACAAACTTTTATGTTTCAATAAATTACAGATGATTGTAAATGGTTAGAAAAAGAGGAGAAATATGTCAGTTCACTTCCAAAAAGAACTTGCAAAGTTAAAAAAAGCAATACTGATTCTCGGTGCAATGGTTGAAGAGCAGGTAAGAATGGCTGCTGAATCTCTTGAAGAAAAAGATATGGATCTTGCCAAAAAAATTATACTGGCAGATTATGAAATAGATGAAATGGAGGTTGAAATAGAGGAGGAGTGTCTGAAAATCATGGCACTCCATCAACCTGTAGCTGTTGATTTAAGGTTTCTAATTGCAGTAATAAAAATAAATAATGAACTGGAAAGACTTGGAGACCAGGCAGTAAACATTGCAGAGCGTGTTGAAATTATAGCAAAACAAAAAAAATATGCCTTTACCTTTGACTATTCAGTAATGACAAAAAAAGCCAGGAATATGCTTAAAATGAGCCTTGACTCCCTTGTTAATCTTGATCTTGACCTTGCATTTAAAGTGTTGACATTAGATGATGAGATAGATCTTATTAAAGATGATGCTTATGATAAGATAAAAGATGCTATGATACTTCACAATGACAGCCTTGGATATCTCATTAATCTTTTACTGGTTTCAAGGCATGTAGAAAGGCTTGCTGACCATGCAACAAACATTGCTGAAGAGGTTATTTATCTTATTGAAGGTGAAATAGTAAGACATGGTAAAATTAAAGATGAGCGATAATTATGTCAAAAAAAATACTTATTGTTGATGATGAAGAAGACCTGCAGGAACTTATAAGCTATAACCTGATACGTGACGGCTTTAAAGTTGTCTGTTCAGGTTCTGGTGAAGATGCATTAAAAAAAGCTGTTTCCGGAAATTTTGATTTGATTCTGCTTGATCTTATGCTGCCTGGTATTGATGGATTAGAGGTTGCTAAAATTCTTAAAAAAAAGGCAGGCACAGAACACATTCCCATAATTATGCTGACTGCAAAGGGTGAAGAATCAGATATTGTTACAGGTCTTGAAATTGGTGCAGATGATTATATTGCAAAACCTTTTTCACTACGGATTCTTGTTGCAAGGGTAAGAGCAGTTTTAAGACGAAAAGAAAAAATAAGGGCAGACAGCTCTTCTGTTCTGAAAATTCATGAAATTGTGATAGATTCAGGCAGAAGAGAAGTAAAAGCAGAGGGAAACCCCATAGATCTCACGTTTACAGAGTTTCAGCTGCTTGGGTTTCTTGCAGCAAACCCTGGATGGGTTTTCACAAGAAACCAGATTGTAGATGCTGTAAGAGGAGAGGGTTATGCTGTAACCGATAGAAGTGTTGATGTACAGATTGTAGGTCTGCGTAGAAAACTCGGTATTTTTGGCAGCTATATAGAAACTGTAAGGGGTGTTGGTTATCGGTTTATGGGAAAATAATATATGAAAAAAAAATTAAGACTTATCTGGCAGCTTTATCCTTCATATTTGATTATTATTATAGTATCTTTATTTGCAGTATCACTATATTCATCAAATTTTATAGAAGATTTTTTCCTTGAAAAAACACAAAAAGATCTTATTGTTCGCAGTAAACTTTTAGAGGATCAGATAAATACCTTTTTAAAACCTTTAAATTTAAAAGCAGTTGATAATTTATGTAAAAAAATCGGTAAATCTTCGTCCACACGTATTACTGTTATTCTCCCAGCGGGTAAAGTTATCGGAGATTCCGAAGAAAATCCTGCCATAATGGATAACCATCTAAACCGGCCTGAAATCTTAACTGCTGCAAACGGTGATACAGGTTCATCCATAAGAGACAGCGAGACCCTGAGAATACGCATGATGTATGTAGCCACGCCTCTTTATTTTAAAAACTCACTAATTGCTGTTTTACGTGTTTCACTACCCATAACATCAATAAACAGTACTATTGATACAATTCAGACTCGTATTATGCAGGTTGGTTTTTTTGTTGCATTATTTGCATCTGTATTGAGTCTTTTTGTTTCAAAATGGATTAGCAAACCTATTGAAGAAATGAAACAGGGTGCAGCCCTTTTTGCATCAGATTTAAAACATAGATTGCACAAGCCTTTTATCAGTGAATTTGCAGAGCTTGCTGAGTCAATGAACCAGATGGCATATAAGCTTGAAGAACGAATGATGACTGTTAAAAACCAGAGAAATGAGTATGAGGCTGTTTTATCAAGCATGTCTGAGGGAGTCATTGCCATTGATATGAATGAAAAGGTTTTAAATATTAACCAGGCAGCACTTTTAATTTTAAAAGTTTTTCACCCTGATACAAAAGGAAGAAGTATTCAGGAGTTAATAAGAGATGCTGACTTTCATACATTTATAAAAAAAGCCACTTCAAGTAATATTGCGAGGGAAAGTGATTTTATATTATATAATCCGGAAAACAGGATTATAAACACTATTAGTGCTCCTCTTTGTAATGCCTCAGATAAACGTATTGGAACAATTTTAGTACTAAATAATGTCAGTAAGATAAGAGAGCTTGAAAATATTCGAAAAGATTTTGTAGCAAATGTTTCCCATGAACTTAAAACGCCTCTTACCGCAATTAAAGGCTTTGTTGAAACACTTTTTGATATAGATGATGAAA
>JASFBI010000003.1 GCA_030149595.1 Desulfobacterales bacterium | reverse complement strand
TGTCAGACGAAAAACTTGAATACCTGATTGCCAAACTTCGCGAAATGCCACACATTGAAATGATCAGGATTGGCTCCCGGCTGCCAATAGTCCTTCCCTATCGTATTACAGAAGGATTGAAAAAAGCGATCGGGGGTTTCCATCACATCCCTGTTTGGATAAGTACACAGTGTAACCACCCGAAAGAAATTACCGAAAAAACTGCAAAAGCAGTTTACGAACTGATGAGTTGCGGCATTAATGTGGGAAATCAGGCTGTGTTGTTGAAGGGCATCAATGATGATGTGGATACTTTCAGAGAATTGCATCAAAAATTATTACGCACTCGTATACGCCCCTACTATGTGTTTTATTGTGAACCAGCTCCGGGAATTGATCATTTTCGTACTCCTGTGGAAAAAGGAGCTGAGTTAATTCGTGATGCATTACGTGGTCATACTACAGGTCTGGCACAACCTATGTACGTGCTGGCGACTAACATCGGCAAGATCCCATTAATGCCAGACTATTATATTGTTGATAAAAACAAGAAAGAGTACACGGTGCGAAATTATAAAGGTGAGATTACCAAAATTTCTAACATGCCTGAATAATGGTTGTAAAGGGAAAGGGATCACCTCTTAAATATTGGGTTTGATCATAAGGTCGGCCATTCTTACTCTAAAAAATGTAGCATCTGTTGTAAGTTGTTGTTTATTCAGCAAATTAATAGCTGTATTCTTTGGATGTTCAGATTTTAGCCCAGGTTATGGCCAATTCCTAAATATTCAATATAGACATTAAATACTGCCTGATTTGATGTGTTTGTCATATCGACAGGCTGTTACTAAACACTACTTTGTCCAATTTCTGCGTTAAAAAATAAATTTAATCCTCGGAATACAACGGGTATACCTGCGGTTAAATTTATTTTTTTGCCTTGAACTTGAAGAAATTTTCATTCTGTAACAGCCTGTCGATGATTTTAAAACTTAAAATAAAGAGGCAGGATCAACACCACCGTGTGAAGAAACACCAAAGTCAGGATATGCATTACCACCATGCTCTGTAGAGTCAAGCCCTTCTACCTCTTCTTCAGGGGAAACCCTTAGACCTATGGTATAATCAATAAGTTTAAACAAGATAAATGCTGTTGTAAATGTCCATAAAAAACATGCCCCTATACCAAGTAGCTGAACACCAATAATTTTTCCTGTTACACCGCCAATATTAAAAAGACCTGCTGCAAGAGTACCCCAGGCACCATTTATACCGTGAACAGATATGGCTCCAACAGGATCATCAATTTTGATTTTATCAAAAAAAAGAACAGAAAAAACAACCAGAACACCTGCTACTGCCCCTATAACAATTGCACTGTTTGGTGATACATTGGCACACCCTGCTGTAATTGCCACCAAGCCAGCCAGAGCACCATTAAGACTCATGCTGACTTCGGGCTTTCCAAATTTTATCCATGAAATTATCATTGCAGATATTGATCCAGCAGCTGCAGCAAGATTAGTATTTACAAATATCATGGCAATACTTTTATCTGCAGTTGTTGTTGATCCTGGATTAAAACCGAACCATCCCAGCCATAAGATAAAAACACCCAGTGCTGCCAGAGGTATATTATGACCAAGAATAGGCCTGATTTCTTTGTTTTTGGTATATTTACCTAATCTGGGACCAAGCACCATTGCTCCTGCAAGTGCTGCCCAGCCACCTACTGAATGCACCACAGTTGATCCTGCAAAATCTATAAACCCCAGGCCTTCAAGCCATCCACTGCCATTAAACAGACTTCCCCATGCCCAGCTTCCAAAAATTGGATATATAAACATACTCAAAACCAGGCTGTAGCACAGATAACCAACAAATTTAGTTCTTTCAGCCATGGCTCCTGAAACTATGGTTGCAGCTGTTGCAGCAAATACAACCTGAAACATCCAGAAAGCAAGCACCCATGGATCTCCATCAGGTGTAAAATCGCTCAGGAAAAAGCCAGATGTCCCAAACCATCCTGTTTTTGAAACACCAAACATCAAGCCAAAACCAACTGCCCAGTACCCAATGCTTCCCATGGAAAAATCCATAAGATTTTTCATCATAATGTTTACACAGTTTTTTGCTCTTGTAAAACCAGCCTCAACCAGGGCAAATCCAGCCTGCATAAAAAAAACAAGTGCTGCTGCCACAAGCGTCCATAGAAAGTTTGCATGTGTCTGCACAAGGTCTATTGCCTCTTTGTTTGATATTGCTGTTGGAGCATTATCTCCTGCCCATACTGCTGTAAACCATGTAATTACAAATACAAATGAAAGAAATATTTTTTTCATGCCTCTCTTCTCCTTTTTACTTTTGTTAAACCTTGCTGCTTATTTTCTTTGTCACTACTAAAGCACATCGTTTCCTTTTTCATCTACAAAGTATCCGGTATTATAGCTTTTACAACCTTATCCGGCATTGATAAATCAACAACAACCTTAGTTTTAATTAAAAATAAGCAATATACGTACCATGTAAAATATATTTCTTGTAAGTATCTTAAAATACTGGTTTTTAAAAAAGGTTTGTATGGAAAAAGGTATTGTTTTATATTGGTCATGGCTATTAGACGGTGTTATTGATACAATAATGGCATGTACTCGTCCCATTATTACATTTATGTAGTAAATTTTTAGAGGTTTTTCTTTTTCCCTATACAGGCGTGCGAAACCTTTGAATAACTCTCTCTAAATGAATTTTGTTATTCTAACCTAATCTGTTTTATTAGAGATTTGTCCTGAAAACTGCTGTTATTCAGGGGTTTTCTATGTCGTAACTCTTTTCTGTATAATATTTAAAAAATGTTTTTTTGTTACTTTTTTGTTATATTTTTACTTTTGTCTAATCAAAACTTGAAATATAATGCTTTTTTAAAAAACCACCATTAATAAATTTTAAATAAGCAAAAAAAGTCAGAAAAGAAAAGGTTTTACAGAAAACTGATATGATATCTATGTAGGCAAGGGATCAGGTTTGGGTTTTGTAATAGCCTGTGCAGATCATTTCCATGGTTTCCATGGCAATTTTCAGCTCTTCATTGGTGGGAACAACAAGTATTTTTACAGGACTGTTTTTTGTACTTATCTCCATAATATTGTCAAATGACATACTGTTTTTATGGGAATCCAGTTCAATTCCTAAAGCTTTAAGTCCATGGCAGCTAAGCTCCCGTACATCTGCGGAATTTTCTCCAATACCTGCTGTAAACACAACAGCATCAAGGGAACCCATGGCAGCAAAATAAGCTCCGATATATTTTTTTATACGATAAGTATATATATCAAGAGCCAGTGTTGCTTTGGAGTTATGGTTGTTTTTTTTTTCAATAACTTCCCGCATATCATTTGAACCGCAGATACCTTTAAGACCGCTTTTTTTATTCAAAAGAACATCTATTTCAGCAAAGCTCATGCCGAGATAATCTGCAAGATAAAATGGAATGGCGGGGTCAATATCTCCTGAACGGGAGCCCATTACAAGACCTTCAAGTGGTGTCATTCCCATTGTTGTATCTATGCTTTTCCCATTTTTTACAGCAGCCATGCTGGCACCATTTCCCAGATGAATAGTTATTAAGGAAAAGTTTTCTGGAGATCCACCCATATATTTTGCTGCTGCATCAGAAATATATGCATGGGAAGTTCCGTGGAACCCATATCTTCTAACCCGTTTTTTTTCGTACAGCTCATAGGGCAGAGCATATATATAAGCTTTTTCAGGCATTGAGTGATGAAAAGCAGTGTCAAAAACAGCTACCTGTATGGATTTTGGGAAAATAATTTTTGCTACATCTATTCCTGCAAGATTAGGCGGATTATGCAGTGGTGCAAGGGGGGTGTTTTTATTAATAGCTTCAATGACTTTATCATTTATAACAGTTGTTTTTTGGAAGGTTTCGCCACCATGAACAACACGGTGTCCCACAGCTGTTATTTCTGATTTATTACGAATTACACCATTTTTACTATCTGCAAGAAGATTTGCTATAAATTCAAGTCCTTCTTTATGATTTGATACTGTGCATTTAATAACATTAACACTCCTGTCTCCTTTTTTATTGCGAATCTTATGAGTCAGCAGTCCTTTTTTCTCTCCAATCCGCTCCATAAGGCCAGAGGCATCTGTCTGATTTTTTTCCATGTCAAACAATTTGTATTTTATGGATGAGCTTCCGCTGTTAATGACTAAAATTTTCATAATCAGTCCTTTTCAGCCTGAGCCTGAATTGCTGTAATAGCAACTGTATTAATAATATCAGGAACAAGGCAACCTCTGCTTAAATCATTTACCGGTTTTTTAAGCCCCTGAAGAATAGGACCTATGGCAATAGCCTTTGCAGATCTCTGAACAGCCTTGTATGTGTTATTTCCGGTATTGAGATCTGGAAATATAAATACTGTCGCTTTTCCTGCAACTTCACTTTCCGGCATTTTTGTTTTAGCTACTCCAGGATCAATGGCTGCATCATATTGAATGGGGCCTTCGATTTTTAAATCAGTATCAATCTTTTTTGCTTTTTCCCTTGCTATTTGCACTGCCTCTCTGACTATGTCAACATCATCGCCCTTTCCAGAATCACCTGTTGAATAGGATAGCATGGCAACACGGGGTTCAATATTAAAAATCTTTGCAGTTGTTACTGAACTTAACGCAATTTCCGACAACTCTTCTGAATCCGGATTGGGGTTTATGGCACAATCTCCATATACCAGTACCCTGTCTTTTAGACACATTAACATAACACTTGATACAAGCCTGCACCCAGGTTTTGTTTTAATTACCTGAAATGCCGGACGGATAGTGGCAGCAGTTGTATGTGTTGAACCCGATACAAGCCCGTCTGCATGACCATTGTACACCATCATGGTACCAAAGAAATTTACATCCACAAGGATATCTCTAACCTTATCCATTGTAACGCCTCTGTGTTTTCTAAGCTCATAATACTGCCTTACATACTCATTAAAATATTCTGATTTATCCGGCTCTATTATATTTACTCCATCCATTTTCAGGCCAAGTTCAATAATTTTTGCCTCTATCTGCTTTCTATCACCAAGGAGTGTAATATCTGCAACTTCTCTTCTTAATAAAATCTCAGCAGCCTGAAGAATTCTGCTTTCTTTTCCTTCGGGCAAAACAATATGCTGTCTGTCTATCCTTGCCCTGGCAATGAGACTATACTCAAACATTTTAGGTGTTACAATATCTGATTGAGTGCTGATAATTTTTCCTCCAAGCTGATCCATATCAACATTTTGTTCAAAAACAGCCAGAGCCTGATTGATTTTTCTATTATCCTCAGGGGTAATAACTGCATGGATTTTATCAATTATTCTTGCAGAAGGAAATGTGTCAGGTTTAACACTTATAATGGGAATGGTTTTTTTCAAACCTTTTATGAGATTTAATACAGATGGCGAAGGCTCAATGCCGCCTGTGAGAACAATTCCGGCTATATAAGGCATATTAACTGATGATACAGCAGTAAGGCAGGCCACAATTATATCTGCTCTGTCTCCTGGTGTAATAATTAAAGAACCATGGTGAATTCGTTCAAGAAAATTATTCAGGTGCATGGCTGCAACAACATAATTATGAACATGCTGGTTGAGCCTTGTTTCACCATAAAGAACTTTTGCATTAAGAATATCTGCTATCTCTTTTACTGTAGGATTTTCCAGTAAATCAATATTTGGTATTGTATAAAACTGTATATCCTGTTCCCTGTATTTTTTACTTAACTTATCAACAATCTCGTATCTGTTCTCTGAATCTATGCGGTTTATAAATGTAGCAATCACTTTATTCCCTTTTGCCCTAAGAGAATCAATTGATATTTCAATGGAATGAATTACATCACTAACACTCTTTTTATAAGCACTTGCCACCAGAAGAACAGAAGACCCAAGGTTATTTGCAAGTTCTGCATTAATATCTAATTCAAAAGCAGAATAAGTACTGCTGAAATCAGTTCCTTCACACAGAATAAAATCATATTTCTCAGCAAGGGGCTCAATTTTTTTCAAGGTGCCTTCAATCAGCTGGTTATAATTACCGTCAACCATAAGCTGACTTGCTTCACCAAGGGTATATGCATACATATCATGGTATGGTATATCCAGATCATAGGCCTTTGATATAAGCCTGATATCATTGTCTTTTTTGTCTTCATCTGGTTGAACAGAGATAAATGGTCTGAAAAAAGCGATCTTTTCAATATTTCTGAGTAAAAGTTCCATTATCCCAAGAGATACTAATGATTTACCACTTTTTGCCTCAGTTGATGTAATATATAGCGTTCTGGACATATTGTCTCCGAAATCAGCATGTTTTTTATCTGATTGTTATATTTTTTGATTTTATATTAAAAATAAAAAACTTTATCCAGCTAAAACCTATTCCCAATAGTACAGTGTCATCTTTACCTGCTTTTTTTAGCATCGATGTTTTTACTTTATACCTTTTTAAAAAAGTGCTTTTAAATATAAAATTACGAAATTTATCTATATTATACGCTGCCATAAAAGCCATTTTCCCTTTTGGTCCATAAGCACCTTCACTACCCCAGGGGTCATTGTAAAATAAATATTTAATTAGGCTCCATTTTTCAGTCATTTTATTATGGGTAAAAGCTTTTTGATCTTCTGCCCATTTATTTAGAGTTAAGCTTTTGTGTTCATGCCGGCCAAGACAAAAATCAGGAGGCCTAAATAGAGATATTATAGTATGGTTATTAATATTATCGTTAAAAAGCATCCCTTTTTCTATGGGGAAAGTTCTGCATGTATCTGGTCTGTCAAGATATACAGAACACCCTTTTTCTGTAAGAAAAGGACAGGTTTTTTCATCTGTTTCTGTCATTTTTAACAAAACATCAGGAAAGAAATTATCAGGTCTAAGAATTATATCTACATATGTATCAAGAAAAACATCAGATGAGATGTTTAAATTCTGTTTAAGTCTTATTATATCATAGGGATAAAGGAAAAGATTTAAATTTCTGCAACATTTGTTAAAACAGGCAAGTTTTTCATGGCATTGGAAATGAAATTTTTCATTTCCTGTAATTCTTTTGCCTGAAACGTTTATTATCTGGTCTGGAGTAATGGATTTCATAAATATTTAATTTAATTTATCTCTTTTTACAGTTAACATTTGGGCAATTGTTTTTTTAAATTTTTTACTTATATTGTATCTCTCTTTAAACTCTTTTTCAAGTTTCGCCATTTTAATATAAAATTTGGTTCTGTCAAATTTAAAATAATTTTTTTCCTTAGCTGTTTTTGTAAATGCATCACAACCTGAACCAAAAACAACTCCTTGCCTTCCCTGCAATTCATGGGCTATGCCATGCATCCTGCATATCATCGGCCTGTATTTATAAATTATACAAAACCCATCTATATTTAAAGGACATATGTTTTTTAATCGTTTACTATTATTATCAATAAATTTTATCTCTTCAACTGCTTTTACAGCTTTTTTAACAACCTCTTTTTGCTTGTTTAAATCAATTTTTAAAAATCCTGTCATAAGATAATGATATTCTATATTTGTATGATGAAAAAAAAGCGTATAACAGCAGTTGTCTGTGCACCCTTTACATTCAAAGTCATAGTGCCTGCATACTCTGTTATAGGCAATATCCATTTTCTCATAAAGCAAGCCAAGTTTTTTCTCAAATCTTTCCATATTATTATTTTTCCAAAATATTTAAAAAATCAAACAAGGGGAGAAGGAAAAAAGATATCTTCATATAGTTTTAAAGCATACCTGTCTGTAAGGCTTGCAATAAAGTCACACACAACTCTTTTTGTTTTTGCATTGCTGTTATTTACTGGTAGTTCCATAATGATAAGCTCTGATTCAAGCCTGTCTCTGTTTTCTATAAAATAAACAAACAGCTCTGAAAGAAGTTTTTTTGCTTTTACAAATTCCTTGTGTACCTGATCTGAACGATATACATTATCATACAAAAAAGATCGAAGATCACTCATTGCAGTATACATTTTATTGCTTATATTAATCTGAAAACCACTATCATATGACGACATACTGGATACTACTATGTCTTTTATCATTGAGGAAACTCTTTTTGAGTGGGTGTTCCCAAGTACTTTAACACATGCTTTGGGAATCTGATCCCTTGTAATAACCTTACTTCTTATAGCATCGTCTAAATCATGATTAAGATATGCCATAATATCGGCTATCCTTACAACTCTTCCTTCAAAAGTTACAGGAAGCTCCTTTGGGTCATCAGGAATAATTTTACCAAATCCTTTTGAATGTTTTAATATCCCGTCTCTGACTTCAAATGTTAAATTAAGTCCCTTGCCATTTTTTTCAAGAATGTCAACAACCCTGATACTCTGTTTTCTGTGGGAAAAACTATTTGAATATATCTCTTTTAAAGCTGTTTCACCACTATGACCAAAGGGAGGGTGGCCTAAATCATGGGCAAGAGCTATGGCCTCTGCAAGGTCTTCATTAAGCCGCAGAGACCTCGCTATGGTTCTTGCTATTTGTGAAACTTCTAAGGTATGGGTGAGCCTTGTGCGGTAATGATCTCCCATGGGAGATAAAAAAACCTGGGTTTTATGTTTTAACCTTCTAAAGCTGTTTGAAAAGACAATCCTGTCTTTGTCTTTTTGAAATTCGGTTCTTATATCACAGGGAACTTCAAATTTGACCCGGCCTTTTGATTCTATGCTAGGACAACCCGAGGAACAAATAAATTGTTTTTCTGCTTTTTCATATTCTGTACGCAGAGACATTATAAAATAAATAAAGGCAATCGTATTGGTTTAAAGGCTGATTTTAACAACATCTGCCGCAAATTTAAATCTGCTTTTGCCCTTGCTGAACGACCACGCTGTTATTCCTTAATAAATTAAAAGTATTGACCAAAATTTAATATTAGTTTTTACTGGTCTGATTCTAAATATAACCTTATACTAAAAACATACATATATATAAATTATCACTATATATATGTAAAGAAGTATTTATCTGTTTAAGTTTACAGGGGAAATTTTATGAACGAGCACCATGTGGTTTTGGGGAACGCCATTGATTATATTACAGGAAATATAATAACAGATACCCATGATGAACAATACAGGCAAAAAATAGCAAAATTTTTGGTAAAACACTGCTTGTATGAAAAAAAACAGATTACAAAAGGGGAACAAATTCTGGTTTTTGCCGGGAAAAAAAGAGCTGTAATTAATATTGACTTTCTGATACATATTGCAGACCAGATTGTAATGGTTATTAAATATGCGCCAGGATCTATTATTACAAGACACCGTATGTGCCTTGCATTATCCCGTATTGTAACTTCTTATCAGATCCCTTTTGCTGTGGTGGCCAATGGAAAAGATGCAGATATTCTGGATGGTTTTTCAGGAAAAGTTATAGGCCGCGGTCTTGAATCTATTCCCCACAGATCTGTTTTAGAAAAAATAGTGAAAGAACATACAATGCAATATATAAATTCCAGACATTTTGAAATGGAATCCCGTATTGTCTATACCTATGAAGTAGACGACAGTTGTATCTGTGACAGTAATATTTGCAAAATAAACTGATAAGCGGTTGTTTTAAAACAGCTTGCTTAAAGAGTTATATGTGATAAATTTAACAATTGCTGACAGATACTATCACAGTTATTAACCTAATTATTATAATCAAGCATTAATAATTTACTAATATGAGTCATAAAAAATTTATGGAAATTGCTTTGGAAGAAGCACAGTCAGCTCTTTATTCAGGTGAATTTCCTGTGGGTGCTGTTTTGGAATATCAGGGCAAAATTATTTGTTCAGGTAAAAGATCCGGCTCCAAGGGTAGTTTTGCAAACGAAACAGATCATGCAGAGATTATTGCTTTAAAACAGTTTTATAATCAAGGTATGAGTATAAGTCTTGAAAAAACAACCCTTTATTGCACTTTAGAGCCATGTCTTATGTGCTTTGGAGCTATTCTTATAAGCGGTGTCAGTAAAATAGTTTATGCCTATGAAGATGCTATGGGCGGAGGTACTTCATGTGATTTAAATTGTCTGCCTCCACTATACAGTAAAAATAAAATATCAATTATCTCTGGTTTTATGCGTAAACAAAGTCTGAAACTTTTTTCTGAGTTTTTTTCAAATCCACAAAACAGTTATCTTCATGGAACATATCTCAAAGATTACACTTTGAAACAAAGTTTGTTTTAAAAAATCTGTGGGGAAATGAAAAATTTACTGTTTCAGAAGAACAAGCTTTAGGGTTGTTTTTGTCTTTAATCTGTAAACACAGTAATAAAAACCTATAGATTTACAACCATTTGGTTATGGGCGTTAAGTTCATCAACCATCTGGTCAATTAAATTAGCTGACAATATGTTGTTTTGGATCAGGTAAGTTCCTATTGGTTTCTGTAGACTTTGCTGCTTGCCAAGAACAGCCCGTTTTTCAAAAGAGCTCATATACTTTTTTTTAAAAGCAAACTCACAAAATTTGATTTTAAAACTGTTTTCCTGTCGTCTCTGTTCAAGAATCTCCTTTATCTCTTTTCTGGAAAGAATTTTCCAGTTTAAAGCTATCTGCCCAACAACAGGCCGCAGGCTTCTTTGCCAGCTTATTGATTTTATAAGAGTTTTCCATGAAATATAATCTAAATAATATAAAAACTCACCTATTTTAAGGTTTCTTTTTGGAATATAGATATTTTTTGAAATAAATTTTTTTTTCAAACCTGCTGTTTTACGTTTATAAGATTTTGTTTCAGTTTTTTTGGAATAAACAGGTTTCCTGTTAAATACAATTTTTGATTTTTGTAAATTAACAGCAGTTTTTAATGTATTATATGCAGATGTGGTTTTTATAAAAGATCTGTACAGGTCATCTACGTCTTTATTAAGTATATTTGCTCGGTCAGGATGAGTTGTAAATACCTTTTTTCTATATGCTGCTTTTAATGATTTTGTATTTAAAGTGCTTAAATATGAATATGGATTTGATATAGAGTATCCAAATAATATATAAAAAGCATTAACTATCTGAATAGATGATAATTTGTCTGTTGTTGTATCAGTCATTATGTTGCTCTCATAAAAACAGGCACTTTGAAAAGTATAGTTTTGTCTATTGCCTGAACAAAAAGCTGTCTTTATTTTTTATATGGCCGAACGTAAAAGTAATACGTCTCTTTTGTCAGATAAAAACTTGAATACTCAAAATAAGGAAGTGTATTCCTGCGGTTAAAATTTTGATCTTTCTTGGCCTTGACAAAAAAATCTTTAGTTTTCATTCGGCCACTATCTGGAAAATATTTTAATTAAAAATATCAAATTAATCTAATTTGTGTAGTCTATATTATATTTTGATAATAATCAATTATATTTTAATGATAAAAAAATAGTGGTAAAGCAGGATGAAAAAAATATTATTATTCATATAAAATATTGCTATTTTATATTGACAAGTTAAGTTGTTTTTTACTAAGAAACAACTATCAAGGAAAAAAACTTTGTTTTTTCTCTTGATAAATAAATTAGTTTATGAAAGACAATATAATATAAATATTAAAAATTCTATGCTCTGTTTTACACAATAAATATTATAAATTTAAATAAGTATGAAATAGTTTTGAGTTAAATATATAATATTGCTTGGGTTAATTTACGATGGATTTTTAAAAAGGCTTATTATTTCAAGTTTTTTTGTTTATAACATAAAAAAAGGAGGCATTATGCCAAGAAAAAGAGGAAGAGCGCTTGCTGATGTTCGCGATGCTATGTTGGGAGCCAGTGAAAAAGAGAGATCCTACGAAGAGAGAGAACACATGCCTGATATAGCATGTGGTTTATGTAAAAATTTTTTTCAGGCAGGTCTGGGAACAACAGGTGGAATGTGTAAAGTTTTGAAAAAAGGGACAGACATTACAGCAGAGCCTCCTGTATTTTCTCAGGAAGGGGAGACACTTTATCCTGTTAATTTTAATATGGAATCTTCAAAATGTACTTTTTTTGATAAAATGGAAATTGTGGAAACAGACGCAACTCAATCTCATGATCCAATGGTTAGTCGTCATCAAAGACAGATGGCGAAATAGAGTATTTTTCTTTCTAAGGGGATTTTTAAAAGACAGCTTTTAAAATTCCCTTAACAGGTTGTTACAGAGTTAAAAAAACTTTTCTGTGTACAACTATAATGAGACCTCTGAACAACTCCCTTTTTAATGAATTTCACTATTCTAATCTATTGTTATTATTTAAATTGGTCTTTAATAAGCATATCAGCATAAATAACTATAAAGTTCTAAATCTTGACAAATTACCCTGCTCTTCTGTTTTGTAACAAAATAGGCTATAAACAGTTCCTTTGTATAATTTTTAATCATTAATTGTAGGAAAAAAAGAATGTTGTATCCATTTTAAAATAGTATTATCCTTAAGAAACAGTTTATCTATTATTTCAACATCTTTTTTTAGTTTTGAAACATTAGAAAAAAAATCTTTTCTGGTTTTATATGTTTTATCAGGATCAAGCTCTTTTACCACTTTTGCCGGACATCCCGCAGCTATTGTATTTGCAGGTATATCATTGATAACAATTGAGCCTGCTCCAATAACACTGTTTTCACCAATTGTAACCCCCTTGCATACAGTGCTGCGATCCCCTATCCAGACATTTTCTTCAAGCACTACCGGGGCTGTTTTCCCCGGTATATTTCTATTGTAAACATCATGCCAGTCAGAATCAGTAATATATGCACCGCTTGCCAGCATACAGCTGTCTTTAATAGTAATCTCAGTTCCAGCTCCTATTCGTGATCCTGGGCAAATAAGGCAATAATTTCCAATATTTATATTTGCCCCTTGCTCGTTAAGCGGCCATACAGAAATTCTGACCCTGTTATCTGATGTTGCCAGTACATGTACATGGTCTCCTATTGAGATAGATTTACCGAATATATCAACAAACCAGGGTTCATTAAAAACAGGATATTCACCAAGATGCTCAAACTGAGGTTTGATAAAATGATTAGTATAAAAATTATTCCATTTTTGTGAAAGTTTTTTAATGAAATATGGTCTGTGTTCTTTTCTCAAAACTATACCTTTGATAAAATCAATTTTAAATCTTTATAATTAAAATCTATAAAAAGAGTATCCAAATGAAAACTCTCTTTTCCCAATTCAGATACAGCTCAAACTTAAACATTCCAAAATTTGTGGTTAAACATGTTACTTGCCGGTGTAAGGTTAAACAAGGCATCTGTAGCCATAAGAAAAACACCATTTGTCCAGGTGATTTTTTCTTCCGGCCAGATAACCATATCCGGAAAGGTAAAACCACACCAGTATGAACCATCATCATAGACTTTATCCTGTATCCAGCTAAAAACAATTTTAGCGAGACGTTGATTACCCATGGCAGATAAAGAGAGAATAAACTCTGCTGTTTCTGCTATGGTTACCCATGGTTCATCAGATACACAACGAACTCCGAGACCTTCCACAACAAATTTTTTCCAATGTTTATCTACTTTTTTCTGTGCTTTTTCACCGGTAAGGGCACCACATAAAATTGGGTAAAACCAATCCATGGAAAATCTTGACTTATTAATGTTAAAAAGATGGGGTTTGTTTTTTATCGCATCTCCAAGTTTAAGAAGAGCAGTATTCCATTCAGGCATATTTTTTTCAAGAATTTCTGAAATAGCAATACCACATTTAAGACTCATATATACAGAACTGGAACCTGTTAAAAGAGCCATGGGATCGACTACTCCGTCAGGGCTTTTTGCCCAGTGTATTATTCCGCTTGGAGCCTGAAGACTCAACGCAAAGTTTAATCCTGAACAGACTGTATCCCACATTGATTGTAAAAAATCCAGATCCTTTGTTATTAAATAGTGATGAAAAACACCTACAGCTATGTAAGAACTCATATTGGCTTCCCGGGTCATATCCTCGGGTTTACCATTTTTATAACTTGAATAGCAGCTCCCGTCTTCAAGCTGGTTTTTTACTATCCAGTCAAATCCTTTTCTGGCCTCTTTTATATATCCGCCTATGGTAAGGCCCATTATTGATTCAACATGATCCCATGGATCAGTTTTATCACCATTACTCCACGGTATCTCGCCATTTTTTTTCTGAGTTGAAACTATTGAAGCTGCAATAGCATCAATATTAATAGGAAGTCTTTTTTCACTAACAGATGTTGTAACATCCATACCAGGCACCTTTCAAATTTAATTGAAGATATCTCATCTTTATTTCTGAGAATAATTTTTTCTCAAATTTTTAATATGAAAATTTTATTTAGCTTTTATTTAAGTACTAAATAAATAAAATTAAAAAAACTATACAAATAACAAGGTTTTCTTACCAAACTTATTTAGCGATATCAAGTATTTTCATAATTTATAACAATTAAAGAATAAAAGAGGAAGCAAACTGTATATTTTTGTCTGAACGCAACTCTAAATACTTTTTGTAGCTATTTATATAACCGGTTTGTATTTTATCTTATATTACAACTGTTTATAGACATTTACACGGTCTGTCGGTGTTTTACGTGGCTGTTAATGCAGAAGATGTTATGCATTTAAAACATGTACCTGTCTTTTCTGTACTGTAACCTCCAAGGTGTAAAACTTTATTTTTAAATTTTTTTGAATTTATTATTTCAATGAGAATCTGTATTTTTTTATCGTTAAAAAAAATCTCGGGTATAACAAGATCGTATTTTTCTGTTATAACAGGGATAAAATCAAGATCAAGGGCTTTTGCAGCAGCATAAATTCCAAGACCAGCATCAGCTGCTTTACTTAATACAGCTACAGCAACAGACATATGGGTATATTCTTCCGAAGAGTATCCGCATATTACACCAGAAGATATACCTGCATTTTTTAACTTGTAGTCAAGAAGAATCCTGGTTCCTGATCCTGCCTGGCGATTTATAAAACAGATATCCTCTCTTGCAAGATCCTTTATGCTTTTTATTTTTTTTGGATTACCCCTGGCTATTATTAGTCCCTGGTCTCTTAATGCCAGATTGACAATTACTCAATTTATGTCTGGAAGATATTTTTTTATATAAGAGATATTATATGATCCATTGCTGGTATCTAAAAGATGTGAACCTGCAATGTGTGCTACTCCTTTTTTTATGGCCATCAACCCGCCCATGCTTCCTATGTGATTTGATGAAACAGAGATACTGTTGTCTTTTTCTTTTATTAAATCAGACAGCAGATCTATTGTATTGTCATGGCTTCCTGCAATAACTATTGTATTTTCCACCAAATTCAAAGGTTTTAGGAGATTTGCAAAAACAGGTGTGTCTGCTGAAATACCTTCTGCATTATTAGTTATTTTTATTATTCCTGAAGCTTCTGTAAGAGATGTTATACAGCCCGCTGATTTTTTCAAGGGAGTGGCTACTATCTTTTTGCCCACCCTGCCAAGTTTGACCCTTAAAAATTCGGTCACTCCAATTTTAGAGGGTATTTTTCTCGCAGGATGAACTTTTATCTGAACAGGATCTATTCTTTGCTGTTTTAAAATATTTAAAACAAGCGGTTGTACAAACTGTTCAAATGCTACAATTGCTGAAACCTGATAGCCCGGTATTCCAAAAACAGGGGTGTCTTTTACAGAACCGAGAAGAACAGGTTTGCCTGGCATCATCGTTACACCATGAAACAGGAGGCTGCCTGTTTTTTCTATAACCTGTTTTGCAAAATCCTTGGATCCTGCAGATGATCCACCTATAATAAGAATTATATCGTATTTGTTTGAAATACCTGATTTTACAGCCTTTTCTATTTTTTCAGGGTCATCTTCTATTATTGAATTACCTGTATATGATCCTCCTGCTGATTCTGCAAGTTTTCCAAGTACATATGAATTTGTCTCTATTATCTGTCCTGGTTTTATATTAATATTTTCTTCAGGAGCTACTATCTCTCTGCCTGTTGGTATAATAAGAATTTTTGGTTTTTTAATTACATCTACAAAATAGATTCCACCGGAAAACAAAGCACCTATGCAATATGGTGTTATTTTATGATTTCTTGGGAAAAGAAGCTGGGTTGCAACAATATCTTCTCCCATTTTTCGAACATTTTGCCATGGAACTACCGGAGACTCTATCTCCACAAAGCCACTATCTTTTTCATTGATATGTTCAATCATTATAACAGCATTTGTATTTCCCGGAATAATCTGACCTGTATTAATGTAAAATGCATCTTTATCTATTTCAAGCTGTTTGGGTGAAAATTCATGGGCTCCGAAAGTTGATTTTGATAAAACAGCAATCCCGTCCATTGCAGCAGAGTGAAAACAGGGAGAAGAAAGTTTTGCAAAAACAGGTTTTGACAACACTCTTTTCACTGAATCTACAACAGCAACTGTTTCAGATTCAGGTTTCTTATTAACGGGGAAATTATTAAAAAGTATCTCTAAGGCCTTTTTTATGGTTTGTTTTTCAAGAAATATATTACGTTCTTTATTCATAGTTTTCTCCGCATACTTAAAATGGTATAATCTGAACTTCCGACCCTTTTTTCAGCCCTTCTGTATTTTCATCTATTTTAATTAAACCATTTCCTCTTGTTATAGTATTTATAAGGCCAGACTTTCCCAGCACCGGTTCAGCTGCAATCATGTTGTTTTTTCTGGAAAGTTTAACCCTTATAAAATCAGTACGGCCATGTGCTGATGATATATTTCTTGTTAATATTGCTGTAACCTCAGGCCATTTGTTTGTATTTTCTATTACTCCCTGTAACTGAGATAGAAATGGATTTACAACAATTTTAAAAACAATCATGGCAGAAGCTACATGCCCGGGAAGCCCCCATATGGGTTTGTTATCTGCTTTTGCAAGGATAGTTGGTTTTCCCGGACTTATGGATATGCCCTGGAAAATAATTTTTGAATCAGAAAGCTTTTTAAGAACATCTGTTGTATAATCTCTTGTTCCAACAGAGCTGCCACCTGATATTATCAGCATGTCGCAGTTCTTCAAGGTTTTTTCGCATATGCGATACAGTTTGTTGAAGTCATCTTTTACAATTCCAGCTTGAATGCTTATTCCGCCGGCTTGATTAATCATGGATGAAAGTGTGTGGGTGTTTATATCCCTTATCTGACCTGATACAGGTTGTTTGTCCGGAGATATAATTTCATCTCCAGTAGAAATTATTCCCACAACAGGTTTTTTATAGACCATAATATGGGTTTTTCCCAATGCAGCCAGTACCCCTATATCCTGTGTTTTGAGTTTTCCCCCTTTTTTTAATAAAACCTCTTTTTTTTTAAAATCCTCGCCTTTTTTTATAACATTTTCCTGTGGAGCAGCACTTTTATAAACTTCAATCATTGTGCTATCAACAATTTCAGTGTGCTCTACCATAACAACACTGTTTGCACCAGAAGGCAGCATCCCTCCCGTTGGAATTTCTGCTGCATTACCTGTAGTTATTTTAAAATCAGGTTTTTCCCCCATGGTCACAGATCCAGCAATATTAATATAAGCAGGATTTGAATTTGAAGCTCCAAATGTTGATTCTGCACAAAGAGCATAGCCGTCCATGGTTGATCTATCAAAATCGGGAATATCAATGTCTGATATAACATCTTGGGCAAGTACAGCATTACAGCTTTTTGAAAACTCTATAGATTCGTTTTCTACGGGTTTAAAAAGGTCTTTATACTTTAGAGCATTACTTAAGCTGATTACATTAAAAAAAGATTTCATAATAGCCTGTTTTTATATATATTGTTCTTTGTTATCCTGCATCAGGAGGATTAATTTCACCTGTGCAAAGTAAATTTTCCTCAATATTATTTTTTAAAAAATCGTAAAGATCGCCCACATAAAAAAAAGTGTTTATTTTTTCAATTTTATCCTCAAGATATTTTTGTGTAGCACTAAAGCCATCTAATTTAAGCCTGAATGCAATAAGTCTTTGAAGTTTTTTGTCTTTTCTTTGACTTTGGGGAACCATGTCAAGAAGAGTTTCTATCTGTTTTTTGTTTTTTTTTAACTTTTCAATATATATAACTTTGTCAGACATAATAATTTTCTCCAGCTCAGAAGATAATTTTTTATAGTTTTAATGTTTCCATATAACAGGGTCATCATGTAAAAAACCTGCTGCTTTTTTACATATTGCATCAGCTAATTTCAAGCTTTCTTTTTCTATGCTGACCTCCACTGCTTTTATATTTTCCTCTACCTGGCTTTTTTTTCTTGCTCCTGCTCTGGCACAGGTGTTTTTATGGGATATTTCCCATGCACGG
>JASFBI010000424.1 GCA_030149595.1 Desulfobacterales bacterium | reverse complement strand
CGAAAATTGAAACTCTCATGATTACGGTCTGTTGGACGGAGTTTCATATAAAAAATATTATTTTATAAGTTTAATTTTAGATATATAAAATTGCTACAGGAGAAAATTAAATGAGTGAACATAATGATGTCTGCATAAAAAAAACAGAATACAGCAAAGACAGATCAAAAGCTGAAAAACCAATTAAAATAATGGATCTGACCCTGCGTGACGGTCATCAATCTTTATTTGCAACAAGAGGACGTACCGAAGACATGATACCTGTTGCCGAAATGATGGACGAAGTCGGCTTCTGGGCAACTGAAACATGGGGCGGGGCTACATTTGATACCATGCACCGCTTTTTAAATGAAGATCCATGGGAACGGATTAGAACCCTTAAAAGATATTTTAAGAAAACACCTTTTTCAATGCTCCTGAGAGCTCAAAATTTAGTGGGGTACAGAAATTATGCAGATGACCTTGCCAAAGCTTTTGTAGAAAGGGCTGTAGCAAACGGTATGGATGTTTTCAGAACATTTGATGCATTAAATGATTACAGAAATTTTGAAACAGTTGTTCCTGTAATAAAAGAGAGTGGTACACACTTCCAGGGTTGTATATGTTATACCCTTACCGAACCCAGATTAGGCGGCAAGGTATATAATATAGATTATTTTGTAAAAAAAGCAAAAGAGCTTGATGCCATGGGAGCAGACAGCATATGCTTAAAAGATATGGCAGGTCTCATGGCACCGTATGATGCCTATAATATAATTACTGCCATTAAAAAAGAGGTGTCTGCACCAATACATCTCCATACCCACTTTACATCAGGGATGGCATCCATGACTCATTTAAAAGCTATAGAAGCAGGTGTTGATATATTAGACACCTGTATGGCTCCATATGCATACAGAACATCACACCCTGCAATTGAACCCCTTGTAATGAGCCTTCTCGGAACAAACAAAGATACAGGGTTTGACATAAAACTGCTTGCAGGTATAAATGAAGTACTTGAAAAAGAGATTCTTCCAAAATACAGACACCTGTTAGATGATACTAAAGTTTCCATTATTGATATCAACGTATTACTGCATCAGACACCAGGAGGAATGCTGTCAAACCTCGTTAATCAGCTAAGAGAAATGGATGCTTTAGACAAATTAGATGAGGTTTATGCCGAACTTCCAAGGGTCAGAAAGGACCTTGGTCAGATTCCTCTGGTTACTCCAACAAGCCAGATTGTGGGAATTCAAACTGTAAACAATGTACTTTTTGATGATGAAAATGAGAGATATAAAATGATTACAGGCCAGGTAAAAGATCTATGTTATGGTCTGTACGGGAAAACCGCTGTTCCCATAAATCCTGAAGTTCAAAAGAAAGCATTAAAAGGTTATCCAAAAGGAGAAGTACCCATAACCTGCAGGCCTGCTGAAGTACTTGAACCTGAATTATCAAAAGCCAAAGAAGAGACAAAAGGACTTGCAGTTGATATTGATGATGAAGTTCTTTATGCCATGTTTCCTGTTACAGGGAAAAAATTTCTTAAATGGAAGTATGGTAAAGAGGAGGCACCTGAAACAGTTAAAGCCAGATCCTTAGATCAAGCTCTATCAGAACAAAAACTCATAGCAAAAGTCAGGGCAGGTAAAATAGTTGACAAACCTGAAAAAGACAAACCTGAAAAAAGTGAAAGTGCAAGAAAATTTAAGGTTTTTGTTGATGATGACTATTTTGACATAGGAGTAGAAGAGATTGGAGGCTCACCTGTTGTAAGCTACATCCAGCAGCCTCAAATGCCTCGTCCGCAAAACTCTATCATGCCTCCTGCTGCAGCTCCGGCTCCGGCTCCCCCCGCTCCAGTGGCAGCGGCGGCTCCAGCTCCTGCGGCGGCTCCGGCGGAAGCAGACGGCACAAGACTTAAAGCTCCCATGCCTGGTATGATAATTGAGTATACTAAAAAAATCGGAGATTCTATAGAAAAAGGAGATATAGCTGTTCTGCTTGAAGCTATGAAAATGGAAAATGCTCTTCCTGCTCCTGTCAGTGGAAAAATAATAGCTATTAATTATAAAAGTGGAGATTCTGTGGCAAAAGACGATATTCTTTGTGTTATAGGATAATAAAAAAAAGCTGTCTCCTTAATAGTTTTTTACTTTAAATATACTTCCTGTATATTTAAAGTAAAAAACGTAAAATTAATACGTTTCTTTTATAATTGGAATGAGGCCAAATCTGGGTGAAAATTCAGATCAGC
>JASFBI010000095.1 GCA_030149595.1 Desulfobacterales bacterium | reverse complement strand
GGAACGGTACGAATTTGAGAATTTGTTTGCTGTAAATTTTTATATAAAAGGTGTTTTAGGAGACGGAGTTGCTGCGTCTTTAAGAAGTGATCCCCAGGGGAAAACCCTTGGAGAATATTTAAGAGCAAAGATCATTGATTTGCCAAAATCTATTCTTTAAGGGCATGTTTTAAAATGAATTTTATATTGTAATTGTTTTTTTTTAAAAAAAAGCTATTGACAGAGATCTTTTTGAAAGATCTTAAATTAAGGAGTTAAAGATGGATAATAGTTCAAATAAGAGTCCTGGTTATCAGAAGTATTTTGGCAAAGAGCATGATCTTGTTAGAGGAGCCATAAGGGATTTTGTAAAAAAAGAACTTCTTCCCTATGTGGATGAGTGGGAGGAGGCAGGTGAATTCCCTATAGAGTTATATAAAAAAGCGTCAGAAATCGGTTTTTTGGGGATTGGTTATCCCGAGGAGTATGGCGGAACACCAGGCGATGTTTTTTTGAAAGTTGTGGCAACTGAAGAGATGATGAGATCAGGATCAGGCGGGCTTGCTGCAAGTCTTGGGTCCCTTGATATAGCTATTCCGCCTATAGTTCATCTTGGAACAGAAGAGCAAAAACAAAAATTTGTTGTGCCGGTTCTTGCAGGAGACAAGATAGCTGCTTTGGGAATAACAGAAGCAAGCGGAGGTTCTGATGTAGCAAATTTAAAGACAACAGCAGAAAAAAAAGGTGATTATTATATAGTAAACGGAAGTAAAACTTTTATTACAAGCGGGTATCGGGCAGATCAGTTGACTTGTGCTGTCAGAACAGGAGGACCTGGTGCCCATGGAGTTAGTCTTCTTGTTATAGATGCTGATACACCAGGATATTCAGTTTCAAATAAACTTAAAAAAACAGGCTGGTGGGCATCTGATACTGCTGAAATCTATTTTGATGATTGCAAGGTACCTGTAGAAAATCTTATAGGTGAAGAGAACAATGGCTTTGCAGGTATAATGAATAATTTTCAGTCAGAACGTTTATGCTTAACTGTTATGGCAAATATCACAGCTCAGATAGCACTGGAAGAAGCTGTTAAATATGCAAAAGAGCGAGAAGCTTTTGGGAAAACTCTTATGGGATTCCAGGTGACAAGGCATAAACTGGTTGATATGGCTACTCTGGTTGAAGCAAGCAGAGAATTTACCTATCGTGTGGCAGCCAAAATTGAAGCAGGTGAGAATCAGCTAAAAGAGATATCCATGGCCAAGAATTTTGCCTGTATGGTTGGTGATAAAGTTACATATGATGCTGTACAGATATTTGGTGGACATGGTTATATGAGAGGATGTGTCGTAGAAAGGCTTTCAAGAGATATGCGCATTCTTTCTATAGGTGGAGGTACTACTGAAATAATGAAAAAAATTATAGAAAAACTGATGTTATAGATTTGAAATTTTGTAACAATCCTGCTGATTTTCACAGTTTATGAAAATCAGCAGGATATTGAATAAAAAGTGTTTTATTTTAATTTGAAAAAAGAATTCCTATGCAGTTATAGTAATCTGACTCCTTATCTTCTTCTTTAAATATCACTGTTTTGAAAAACTTTATCTATCCAGTCCGGGGATCATTGCCTGTGGTTACTGAAGCATCTATCATAAGAATTGAAATATCATATTATAGAACTAAAATTGGCAGAGCATACAAGGTTTGCTTAAAAAAAGAATGGGTTTTTTTTTATAGACCTTAATCCAATGATGTAATAATTGTGTTTTTTAAAAAAATATTATAGTATGATCTTTTGATTAACTGAGATGTTTTTATATGAAACTCTGTTCAACAGATTGTAATCATGAGAGTTTAACTTTTCGTTGTGGCAGGTAAATCTTGATGAAAAATCCAGATCGGCCTTATAGGCGTTAGTAAAAAATTATATGCAGATTATGATATTTACGATATCTGATAATGTTATTTTCAAGGAGGAAAAATATGAAAGAAGTTGCTGTTGTAAGTGGAGCAAGAACTGCGGTTGGTTCATTCGGAGGAGTATTAAAAACTGTTCCTGTGGTTTCTTTAGGTTCTGTTGTAATAGGCGAAGTTCTGAAAAAAGTTGGTTTAAGACCTGTATCAAGCGAGCTTATGGAGGAAATTACCCCTGATAAATTAAAGGGGACAGGGCTTATAGAACTTGAGAAAAAGTCTTATGACTGGGATGAATCTCTCTCTCCAGTCTCTGTAGATGAAGTGATTATGGGTAATGTTCTCCAGGCAGGACAGGGTCAAAATACAGCCAGGCAGGCCATGATTTCTGCTGGTTTGCCAAAGGAGACAACTGCCTATAGTGTTAATAAAATTTGTGGATCAGGGCTTAAGGCAATTTCATTGGGGGCTATGTCAATAATGTCTGGTCAGGCGGAAGTTGTTATTGCAGGGGGGCAGGAGAGCATGAGTCTGGCTCCCATGGCTCTTCCAAAAGCAAGGTGGGGCCATAGAATGGAGCTTACCGGTGTGGGAGATATATATGATTTGATGGTTTTTGATGGGTTGTATGAAATTTTTTATGGATATCACATGGGTGTTACAGCTGAAAATATAGCATCAACCTATAATATTTCAAGGCAGCAACAGGACGAATTAAGTGCTTTGAGCCATAAAAGAGCTTTTGCAGCTATAAAAGATGGAGTATTTGCCAAGGAGATTGTTCCTGTTACAGTTAAAAACAGGAAAGGTGATATTATTGTAGATACGGATGAGCGTCCCATGGAGACCAGTGTTGAAAAAATGGCAAAACTAAGGCCTGCCTTTAAAAAGGATGGAACAGTTACAGCAGGCAATGCATCAGGTATTAATGATGGAGCAGCAGCTGTTTTGCTTATGAGTGTTGACAGGGCAAAAGAGCTTGGGCTTGAGATAATAGTGACCATTAAGGCCTTTGGCTCAGGAGGGCTTGATCCTGCTTATATGGGACTTGGACCTGTTCCGGCCATAAGGAAAATTTTAAAAAGCACAAAAATGACCATTGATGATTTTGATATGATTGAGCTAAATGAAGCTTTTGCTTCCCAGGCTATTAGCTGTATGATGGAACTTGGTATTGATATTGAAAAGCCAAATAAATTGGGAAGCGGAATCTCTCTTGGCCACCCCATAGGGTGTACAGGAGCACGTCAGATGGTAACAGGTATTTATCAAATGGAAAGAAAAGGATATTCAACAGGGCTTATATCAATGTGTATAGGCGGTGGCATGGGTATGGGTATGATTATAGAAAGATAGTATGTTTTTCCCTTTACATAAAAAAATCTTATTGTTAGTATTAGCACTTTAATTTAACAGGTTGATACAGAGTTAAGCACAATTTTTTGCAATGGATTATGCTTAACTGTATATGTGCTTTTGAAATCTGCATTTTGTAACAGCCTGTTGAAATGATTTAATAATTACAATCCATAAGGAGTAATTGTAATGGATATCAGCAGAAAGCTTGGGATTTTAGTTTTTTTTGGAGTCCCTGCAATAATGGGTGGTGGAATAGTATTTGATATTTTTGGAAGCTATATTCCTGTTTCAGTTTATGAGATTATTCTTCTATTATTTGCCGGAGGGCTGGTTAGTAAATAGTGTTTGGGCGAAAAATGCCAAATTTGAAAATTCCAGCATCAGGTGTAAATTTTGATCCTTAAAATACATCGTTAATGTGTTCCATGATTAAAATTTTCGACAGACTGTTACAGAACCAAACAAAATATTTTTTATACACAGTATATACTATAATCTTTTGCAATAAACAGGTTATAATAGTATATAAAATTTAAAAATCTGCATTCTGTAACAGCCTGATAGGCATATGTGTATAACATACATGGCAGATAAAGAATAACCATGCTCCGGCCATGTATGTTATATAGAAAATTATAGTTTAGCTTGCAGTTTTAATTAGAGTTAAACCACGGTATTATCTTTGAAATATTCTTTTTTTATTTTCTTAAAATATTGAAATCAGGCAAGCATTTACAGGGCATCATATTTGTGGCCATTATACAGGAAGAATAGAGTTTGTCATATCTGCTCTATTGTTCAAATAGCTGGTGGAAAGGTTGCGAAATTAATTTGTAAAATGTGATGTTTGGTAAGGAGATATTATGGAAAAAGGAACTTCCCATGGGTTAATGTTGCGATATTTTCTTGCCCTTTTTTTAGTATCAATATTTTTTTTGGGAAAACTTATGATGCCATTTTTTTCAATTATAATTATGGCCATGGTTTTTACCGGTGTTTTTTCCCCGTTCCACCGTTTTTTTTGCAGAAAATTAGAACCCAATTATTCATCTTTACTTATCTGTATTTTTATATTTTTTATTTTATTTGTTCCTGTGATAATGTTTGGAGGTATTCTTACTAAAGAGGCTTATGAATTGTATCTTTTAGGTAAGAGTGCTGTAATTGCCGGTAATCTTAAGGGTGGAATTGAAAGCAGTAATATTCTTGTTAAAATAAATAAAATTCTTTTAAATTTTAATATGGAGATTACTGTTAATGATCTTAATAAATGGATTTCAGAGGCAGGAAAGATTGTAGGTCTTTTTTTATTTAATCAATTAAGCCTTATTACCTCGAATCTTTTAAATTTTGTGGCAAATTTTTTTTTAATGCTTTTGACTATGTATTATCTGTTTATTGAAGGATCTCTGTTAATTGATTTTATTATTGATTTGTCTCCTCTGCCAAGGGAGCAGGATGAAAAACTCATAAAGAAGTTTGGAGATATGTCAGGTGCAATTCTGATAGGAAACGGTGTGGGTGGAATTATTCAAGGTGTTTCAGGGGGTATTATCTTCGCTCTTTTTGGTTTAACTTCCCCGTTTTTATGGGGTGTAATAATGTCTCTTTTAGCTTTTCTGCCTATAATAGGAATAGGTGTTGTGTTTCTTCCTGCAGCAGTTTATCTGTTTTTAGTTAAAAGAACAGCTGCCGGTATTTTTTTTGTGTTATTTTATTTTTTTATTTCCTGGGGGATTGAATATTATTATAAACCTAAGCTTGTTGGCGAAAGGGTGAAAATGCACTCACTTATGGTTTTTTTTTCAATTATAGGAGGTTTGAAAATGTTCGGAATTCTTGGTATTATTTATGGGCCTCTGATTTTTACTGCATTTATTACTCTGACAGATATATATCATTTAAATTATCAAAAACATATTGTTTATGATAAATAGTTGAATTATATATATTGGGTTAATAATTTAAATTGTTTACTATTTAAAAAAAGTTCGGTGAATTGACATGACAGATAGTGGGGACAGGTCTGAAATATGTATTGATGATGAAATGAAAAAGTCATATCTTGACTATGCTATGAGTGTTATTATAGGGCGGGCGCTTCCTGATGTTAGGGACGGATTAAAACCGGTTCATCGCAGGGTATTATATGCCATGCGTGAATTAAGGAATGATTGGAATAAACCCTATAAAAAATCAGCACGTATTGTGGGTGATGTTATAGGTAAGTATCATCCACATGGTGATACCGCAGTATATGACACAATTGTCAGAATGGCCCAGGATTTTTCCATGCGTTATGTACTTATAAACGGTCAGGGTAATTTTGGTTCAATAGATGGTGATCCTCCTGCTGCTATGCGTTATACTGAAGTCCGTATGATGCAAATGTCACATAAACTCCTTGAAGATCTTGAAAAAGAGACTGTGGATTTTATTCCCAATTACGATGAATCCATGACAGAGCCTTCTGTTCTGCCGGCTAAAATCCCAAATTTATTGATTAACGGGTCTTCGGGTATAGCTGTTGGTATGGCTACAAATATTCCGCCACATAATCTTTCCGAGGTTGTGTCTGGTATATGTGCTTTAATTGATAATCCAGAGATAAGCTTTGAAGAGCTGATTTCTATTATACCTGGTCCGGATTTTCCAACCTGCGGACAGATTTATGGAGTCAATGGAATTATTTCTGCTTATAAAACAGGTAGAGGCATAATAAAAATACGGGGAAAAGTAATAATAGAGAAAGATAAGCGTACCAATGCTGAATCAATAATTATTTCTGAAATTCCCTACCAGGTGAATAAAGCAAGAATGGTTGAGAAAATAGCAGAACTTGTCAGGGATAAGCATATAGAAGGTGTCAAGTTTGTAAGGGATGAGTCAGATCGTCAGGGCATGCGTGTTGTTGTAGGTTTAAAAAGAGACCAGTTTGCACAGGTTATTGTAAATCAGCTTTACAAACAGACTCAACTTGAAAATTCATTTGGTATTATTTTGCTTGCTGTTGTGGATAACAGACCCGAATTACTAACATTAAAAGAGGTGTTAGATCATTTTATTAATTTCCGCAGGGATATAATTATAAGAAGAACCCTCTTTGAATTGAAAAAAGCCCAGGCCCGGGCACATATATTAGAAGGACTTAAAAAGGCTCTTGACCATATAGATGAAATTATTGCTTTGATCAGAAGTGCTAATTCTCCACAGGATGCTAAAAACCAGCTTATTGAAAAATATCATTTAAGTGATATCCAGTCACAGGCTATTTTGGATATGAAGCTTCAGAGGCTTACAGGTCTTGAAAGACAGAAGATAATTGATGAATATGAAGCGATTTTAAATGATATTAAGCTGTTTAAAGAGATCTTGCGTAGCAGAGAACGAATTGATCAGATAGTTAAAGAAGAATTAAGAGAGATTGATAATGACTTTGGTGATTCCCGCCGTACTAAAATAGTTGAATCTACAGCTGAAATAACATTGGAAGATATGATCGTGGAAGAGGATATGGTGGTGACCATATCGAAAAGTGGTTATATAAAAAGAACCCCCATTACTCTTTATGAAAGTCAAAAAAGAGGAGGTAAGGGTAAAACAGCTATGAGTACAGGGGATGAAGATTTTGTTGAACATCTTTTTGTGGCTTCCACCCATCACACATTTCTGTTTTTTACAAGTCTTGGAAGGGTTTACTGGAGTAAGGTTTATGATTTGCCAAAAGCAGGCCGTGCAAGTAAAGGTAAGGCGATTGTTAATCTTTTGAATTTTGTCAAAGGAGAAAAGTTTACT